>JAFWFL010000044.1 GCA_017515595.1 Coriobacteriales bacterium | reverse complement strand
TCAAAGCTTAATAAGCAATTATAGTACTTCAGCCTGAAGTTGTGTAAACACGATTTTGCTGCCAAAGTGGATGAGATCCCGGTTTAGGAGAGGTTGCCCTGGCACAAACTCGAGCGTTTGCACAACCTGCTGGCTCAAACTCGAGCGTTTGCACATTTTAAAGGGGTAGGCAGCAAGGGCCTCTCCATTTGAAAATCTTATTACCTGGTGTTTTAATGATCTGCCGAGAAGCCCATGCTGATTTTTATACTTATCTCATCAAGATAGCCCCTGCGTGGCGTGCAAACGCTCGAGTTTATGCCAGCAGGTTGTGCAAACGGTCTACTTTGTGCCAGAGCGCCTCTCCTAAACGTAGATCTCAACCATCAATCCTCTCCTAAACCGGGATTAGTGCCATTCGAGGCAGTAGATTGCTTTTGGCTTTCTAACAAACTTTAAGCTTTGGGTTTGGCGAGGACAAAGCCGGCTATGGCGCCTATTACGCCGCCTATGATGTGGGTCAGTTGGGAGATGTTATCTGCTACAAAGATGCCCTCGTATACCTGCTGGCCCAGGAAGATGAGCGCCACGAGGATAAATGTGAGAGGAATTTCTCCTTCACGAATGCTTGTGACGCTCGACAAAAGGATGAATGCGAATACAACGCCGCTTGCTCCTAAAAGCGCTTGCCGAGGGAAGAAGATGTTGTTAACAAGCGCGCAGGCAAGGGCTGTGATGGCAACAATCTCAATAAGTGTTTTGCTGCCGTACTTCTCCTCCAAGATGGGCCCCAAAAGGAGAATATATGCCATATTACTTACAAGATGCTCCCACCCGGAGTGGCCAAATATATGGGTAAACAGGCGCACATAGCCAAGGGGGTCGAGCGGAGAACAGTTGTACGTGCAAAACAGCAGCTTGGTGCTCACGCCGTTGGTAAGATATCCCAAGACCGTGGCGATCACCGAGATTGCCGCGATACTCAGCACAACCGGGCTGTTAAACGAGATATGCCATGAGCGCTTTTGTTTTTGAGACAAGGAGCTCTCGCCGATAAGTGCATCGAGGTTGCTGTTCCGCAGTGAAGAAGAGTTCATTTCAATCCCTCGGCTTTAGGAGTTTACTCTTCAAACGGCCAATCTACAAGGCAGCTGTCAAGCGCGGCCTCTATTGCTTCGCGATCCATACCCTGGCCAATGAAGCAGAGTTTGATCTCGCGGTCGCCGCATTCAGGATCCCAGTTCTCAAGCAGGCGCGGCTCTTCTTTGAGCATGCGGAGTTTCTCGTCTGCGGGGGCTGAGTCAACAAACAAGCCGTTGGGGTTCAGGCGTACCTGGCTGCCGGCCTGCTCAAAGATGTAGCTCATATCAGGGTCTTTGGAAATCCAGAGCATGCCCTTGGTTCGAATGATGGAAAGTGGCCAGGCGTCGAACATTTTAGAGAGTTTATCGAGGTCAATGGGTTTGCGGCGGGAGTATACAAAGGTAGAAATCCCGTACTCCAAAACCTCCGGATCCTCATGCTCCTCGGGGTGCTCCATGGCTTCTATCCAGGCGGCCGAGGTGTACGCGTCTTCAAAGTTAAAACGGTTGGTGTTGAGCAGCTGGTTAAGCGGAACATCGCAGTTTTGCGCTTCAATCATAACCGCGTCTTTTTGGAGACAGCGCACATAGGCCTTGAGCTCATCCAATTGCTCGGGCGTAACGCAATCAGTCTTGTTGAGAATAATGGTTGTGCAGAACTCGATTTGCTGAATAAGCAGACTCTCAATATCATCTTCATCTATGTTGTCATCTAACAGCGCTTTGCCACCGCTGAATTCCTCGAACATACGGGCGCAGTCAACAACGGCAACAATGTTGTCGAGGTCGAGAGGGGCAAACCCTCCGGCCTTGCTGTCGTCGCAGAAGTTGCTGATGGTGTACGCAATGGGGATGGGCTCGCAAATACCGCTTGCCTCAATAATAATGTAATCAAACTTGCCTGATTGTGCGATACCGCTCAGCTGGTTTGAGAGATCATCAGAAAGCGTGCAGCAAATACAGCCGTTGGTAAGCGGAATGAGAGAATCGGTTGACTGGCTAAAACCGCCTTCTCTGATGAGCGTTTCGTCAACGTTGATTTCTCCGATGTCGTTCACAATAACTGCTGCCCTAATGCCTTCATCGTTTGCAAGAATGTGGTTAAGCAGGGTGGTTTTGCCGGCTCCGAGGTATCCGGTCAAAAGGATTATTTTTACAGGATTTAACATACTTAAGCTCCTTATGACAACAGGTCACATATTCCGAATCAAGTTAGCCCGGTATTTTACCCAAATTACCATGTACTTTTGTAGCTGTATGCGATATCAAAACGAGAAAACACAATATAAGATGTTACTATATGCACTCTTGATTCTGACCCAATATGTGCGAGGAGATGAGATGGCAGGTATTCTCTAAGTTAAAAACCTTACCAAGGTGTATGGCGAAGGCGACGCGGTGACCAAAGCACTGGATGACGTAAGCCTTACCATTCAACAGGGCGAATTTGTTGCGATTGTAGGATCAAGCGGCTCGGGCAAGTCTACCCTCATGCACCTTATGGGCGGGGTCGACAAGCCCACAAGCGGTACGGTTCTTCTCGACGGAAAAGACGTGTACGCCCGCTCTGATGCCGAACTTGCCATATACCGCCGCCGTGAAGTTGGTCTTGTGTACCAGTTCTACAATTTGATTCCCGTGCTAGATGTAGTCGAGAATATAACGCTCCCCATGTCGCTCGACGGTCGTAAGCCTGATGACGGGGAACTCATGGTGCTTATTCATACGCTTGGTCTTGAGGGCAGAGAGCATCATTTGCCCAACCAGCTCTCGGGCGGTCAACAGCAACGTGTGGCGATTGGCCGTGCACTTTTGGGCAGGCCTGCCGTGGTACTTGCCGACGAACCTACCGGTAACCTGGATTCCCACAATACCGCCGAGATCATGGAGCTGCTCCAGAGGTACAACAAAGAGAATGGACAGACGCTTGTAGTTATTACTCATGATCCTGATATTGCTGCGGTCGCAAACCGTGTCATTACCATAGAAGATGGCAAAATTGCCTCAGATGTACAAAAGGGCAGTGTGTCATGAGCGTAATGACTTCATTTACCAAGAAATCACTGTTAGCCAACCGGGCCCGCACGGTTGTCTCGGCCATAGGCATCGCCCTTGCAACAGCCCTGCTCACAGCTGTGTTTACCACAGTATCAAGCCTGGATGCGGCTTTGCTCCAAAGGATTGTAGTTACCGAGGGCTCTTGGCAGGTCCATGCTGAGGTTGCGGCTTCTGACACCCAAGAGGTAGTCGAGAAGCTCCGCGCTGACAGCCATACCGCGACCGTTACCGTGGCTGATGACCAGGGTATAACAGCATATGTGGACACAAGATTGCAGGATGCCGGAATAGAACTCGTTATTGTGAGATCGCTCCCGTATGATGCGGTAAGTACCGGTGAGCACGATTCTCTTATGTGCATGCCCACGGTAACCGAGGGAAGGCTGCCCAGCGCACCGGGCGAAATTGCGCTTCCCAAAGCTATGAAAAATGCCTCTTTGGGCAAGCTGTCTGACCTCAATGACTCACGGTTTGCCATGGTTTCGCTTTTGGCATCAGACGTGCTTATGAATGCTCAGCAGTCTCTCGAGATTGGCTCTGAAATCACCATTCCGCTGTATGGCGGGTTTGATGTGAGCAATTTGAGCGTATCTTTATCAAATGCGCAGGATATGTACTCAGGCGGTACGTTGCCGCAGGTTATTGGCAAAGAATCCTTTACCGTTGTGGGTTTCTACTCTGAGCAGATGTATTATGTGAACGATCTCACCGGTTCTATGCGCGCCGCCCGGTTTGCACTGACTGCGCCTAACCCGGAGGCTGTACGTAATGAGCAAGCCGTTGGTGCAAGTGTATGGGTAACAACAGATTCCCGGTTTGCTTCTCAGACAGATATCAATACGTGGGCTCAAAGCATATTTGGAGATACCTCGTACGAGCTCCACTACACCTTACTCAGTTATCAGGGCTTTGGTGAGGGGAGCCCCATCTGGAAGAGTTTGGGCCTTGTGGTGAACGTGCTCGCGTTTGTAATTGCCATTGCGGCGTTTGCGCTCATTAGCAATGCGTTCTCAATTTCTGTGGCGCAGCGTACACGCCAGTTTGGTTTGTTACAGTCGCTTGGGGCTACACGCAGGCAGATCATTGGTTCTGTTTTGACTGAGGCTGTGCTTTTGGGCTGTATTTCGATTCCTTTGGGAATTGTTTTGGGTGTTGGCGGCGTGGCGCTGGTGCTTGCGAACGCCGGCAGCTTTTTGGCTGACCTCATTGGAATCAGCGGCTCGGGCATGAACCATGGTATCGCTGTTGCGGTGAGTCCGCAAATTATCCTGGGCGCCGCGGGTTTCTCGGCCGTGGTATTGGTTTTAAGCGCTTTGGTTCCGGCGATGCGGGCCTCACGGGTAAGCCCCATGGAGGCCGTGCGTCAAACTCAGGATGTACGGTTGACAAAACGGGCTCTCCGTAAGCAAAAGCGTATTGCGGCCTCCGGAGGTGCAAAGGCCTCTCATCGCGGTCTATTGGAGCGGATATTTGGGTATCCGGGCCTTTTGGCTCAGCGCAATCTCTCGAGAGCAAGCGCCAGAGGACGCAGCGTGGTTGCTTCGCTCGCGGTGTCAGTGGTGCTTTTAGCGACCGCGGGAAGCTTCTCGATGTATCTTGAGCCTTTGTCCAAAGGCACCTATGAATTATACGGAATAACTGATGACGCTGATGTCACGGTAACATACTACGACCACAATGAAGATGCCGCTTCAGGGACGTTTGCGCAACGTACTCAAGAGCTTGCACAGGCGTTTGACGAGAAAAACGCGCTTGAACTTTTAGGATACTCGTTTGGGACTGATGTGATGGTTTACCTTGAGCCGGGTATTTTGGATGCCCGTGAGGTAGAGTCGCTCAAAGAGGCCGGTCTCGTAACCACATACAGCGGTCTTACCTTTGGAGAAAATGCATCGTTTTTAGACTACGCTCAGCTGGTTTTTGTAGAAGACAGCCTTTGGACAGAACTTTGCGCAGCAGCGGGAGTAGACAGCTCAATCAAGGATTCTACGGAGATTCAGGCGCTTGGGATCAATGAGTATAAGTCGTACAGAAATAATGAAAACCGTTTGTATAAGCTGTTTAGCCAGCCCGGGAAGGCAACGCTGTATTTTAAGGTTTCTCAGCCTGATGATGCATGGATATCGTTTGAGCTGGGCGACGACGGTTCTCCTCAGGTTGTTTATAACCACTACGCTGATTCAGAAGACAGCAGCTCTTCTCAGGTTGACTATAGTTACGACGATACTTCAGAGCATGCCGTCTATGTTGATACCGGCACTGTTTCTCAGGAATACCTGCCGGCAGACGCCTCACCTGATGTTACGAGCCAAGATGTATATATCATAGGTTATGTGGACGAGATGCCTGCTGTGTTGAGCCAAACAACCTACTCCACGTCATTCCCCGCGCTTGTTATGCCAAGCTCTTATCTTATGCAAAGCGATAACGCGTTTGCGAGCTATACACATCCGAGAGCAAATATCAGGCTCAAAATCGCCCAAGATGCTGATGCATATGAGGCAGACGAGCAGGTCTCGGCCGTTATCAAGCAATTTAGCACGTCAGACAGCGGTATCTATGCCAACAACATGTCGCTCGCTTTGGCTTCTATGCGTTCGCTTTTGGGATTCATTGAGCTTTTGGCGATTCTCTTCTCAGGCATCACTGTTTTGGTAGCGATTGCGAATGTGTTTAACACGCTTACTAACAGCATTATCCTGCGTACCAGAGAATTTGCGGTGCTCGCGAGCACCGGTCTTGATGCAAAAGGCCTTGCCCGTATGCTTATAGCCGAGTGCCTGAACTATGCGTTACGCGGTCTTTTGTGGGGTATCATTGGCGCCGCCATAACATCATACTTGTTATGGTATGCATGGGGAGAATCCCTTGGCGGAGCATCATTTATCATGCCTTGGACCAGCGTGGTTCTGGCTGCTCTCGGCATTGTGGTAGTTCTGGCTGCTTCAGTCCTCTACGCCATTCACAGAAGCCGCGTTCTCAACATAGCAGAAGCTCTTCGCAGTGACGTTGCTTAAAAACCAAATATAAAAGTATGAAGCCGGTCGCCAAAAGGTGGCTCCATATGCAGAGAGTTTGCAGTATAGTGTTTATATACAGCTGTTCTGTTGGAGGAGAAACCCTATGTCGCTGGCTTCTTTAGATAAGTTATTGGTTATCGCAAATCCCTATGCCCAGAGTGGAGCAGGTGAGGAGGCGGCGCGCGAGGTCGAAACACGTCTTGCGCAGGTCGCGCAGGCAGAGGGGCTTGACCCGCAAGAAGTGTTTGCGGTAAAGCGCACCGAGTGCCGCGGCCAGGCAGAGCAGCTTGCCCGGGACGCAGTTGCCCAAGGATTCCAAACCGTTATGGCTTTAGGTGGCGACGGGGTGATTCATGAAGCGGTAAACGGTCTTATGGCAGTTGAGAGAGAGCTCAGGCCTGTTTTTGCAATTATTCCCATTGGGAGCGGCAATGATTATGCCCGTACCCGGGGAATCGCCCGTAACAAACCCCTCCAAGCTCTTGACCAGGCGTTAAACGGTACGGTTCAAACATACGACATTGGTTGTGTTAACGGTTTATATTTTAACGAGACACTCTCGTTTGGTCTGGATGCGGCTATAGCTCTCAACAGTATGGAGTCTCGTAAAAAGGATAAGGCGCACGGGACCAAACTATATGCGTCAAATGGCATAGAGGTGTTTACCAAACAACGCCGCACTTATGCATATACCTGCGATCTTGAATGTCCGGACGGTACTCATAAGACCCTTGAAGGCGAAGAACTTATCTTTGCGGTTCAGGTTGGTCCAACATATGGCGGCGGTTTTAAAATTTGTCCTGATGCCAGCCCTCAGGACGGGCTTCTCGACATATGCCGCACCGTTAAGGAGCCTTCGCTTGTGTATACGCTGCTCGTATTCTTTGGGGCAAGGCTGGGCTTGCACAAAAATACCGGTGTTGTAGATTTTCACAAGGTAAAATCTTTGGTTATAGACTTCAAAGATGAACCACCCTGCCAAACAGATGGCGAACGCCTCACAGGCACCCATTTTGAAGTATCGTGTGTTCCCCAGGCTGTACGGATTATTGGCTAATATTGACTGTTGCAACTACCTTTACGCCGGCCGCATCAAAGACAACATAGCTGTCGCCGTCTTCGGCATAGATCCAGAACATAAGGGTTTCGCGGGTTTCTCCGGCTGCGATAGGCTGAGTATAGGTTGCCGAGTCAGGGAAGAAAGGCGCCGGGTCATCAAGCCGTGCAAGCGATGGGGTGTAACATGCATAGGTGCCCACAGGTATTGTTTTGGATTCTTCTGATGTGTTGACAACGGTCATAGGTACACCTACTACCCAGCGGCCATTCCACCAGCCGTCGTCTGAGGAGACGGTTGTCCACCAATATGAGGCTGCATCGGGTGAGAAGGCTGCGAGAAGTCCGTTGAGCTCGAATGCTGTACCGGCAGGAACAGCTGCAGCTACATCACCTTGTCCGAGAGAATCGGGGATGGCAAGGAGGCCGCTCGCGCTTGCACTCTTGATCTCAAAGGGAAGCGTTGCTTTGCGACCAAGAAGGTTGTCAAACTTCATGGTATACGTACCGGAGCCGGTATAAAGTACATGCACACGGCTCTCGATTGTTGCGCCCTGCTCTATGCTGCCCAGGCGAAAGATGTCGTCATTGGGATAGTATGCCGAGATATCAGGAGCAATGGTGCCGTTAGGACCTTCGAATTTGCAATAGAGATAGTTGAGCACACGGCCGAGTTCATCATTGTTGACAATTGTTACGGGAATTGCCGCAACGATACCGCCATTCACCTCGGATGTGGGGTTATTGATTTGTGACCATTGCCATGTTGACTGGTCAAAATTCATATATACTACAAGTCCGTCAAAGTTCGCCGCATTGGTGGGAAGCGATTCTTGAGGTTGATTCTGGGATTTGTCCGGTTCGCCAAAGAATGTGCATCCGCTGAGCGGCACAAGCGCTATAAGTCCCATAATTCCTGCTAAAGCCAAGAATTTTCTGCGATCTACGAATGCGGACAGACGTGTGGCATCACCAAACATGTTATGTTCTCCTGACCAAAACGACATATAACATATATACTATACCAGAAATAAACAACTATTTGCGCAAATCGTAACAATAGCATGTATTCTGCGAGATGTGGGCATTATATGCCTAATGTACGCAGATTTATGGTACACTGCTTTTGAGCGATTTGCATGGGTTCGGGTGGCATTATGTTGCGAACCTGGTCAGGTCCGGGAGGAAGCAGCCATAAGCAGCCTCTGGTGGGTGCCCGGATCCATGCAGATCGCTTTTTTGCTGGATATATGCCTGCGAGGGACGGCTGAATGAATATCATTGAATGGCTTATTGGGTTTTTGAAGGATCCCCGTACCGTTATAGCGGGGTGGATCGTGACTTTTGGCGCGGTGTGGGTATATGCACCGCTCTGGCTTGTACTTTTTGTGGAGACTGGCGTTGTTGTCATGCCGTTTTTGCCCGGCGACTCACTCCTGTTTGCATGCGGAGTGTTTGCAGCCGACGGGGGAGGTCTTGAGCTTTTACCGCTTCTTATAACCGTATGGACAGCTCCCATCATTGGCGATGAAAGCAATTATTGGATTGGCCATTTCTTTGGAAAACGCATTGTAGAAAGCGGTAAGGTCAAAGCGCTGACGCCTGAGCGTATTGCAAAGACAGAAGCTATGATAGACAAATGGGGCCCGCTCGCGGTCTTTTTGGGGAGGTTTTTCCCGTTTATCAGGACATTCATGCCGTTTTTCTCGGGATTAACAGGAATGAGATGGAGCAGGTTTGTGCCGTTTTCAGTATTGGGCGGCCTTGTATGGTCTACGTTGTTTACCCTGCTGGGATACTTCTTTGGCGGCGTGCCTTTTGTGCAGGAGCATTTTGAGCTTGTTTTGATATTTATTGTTGTTATTTCGGCAATACCTGCCTTTGGAGGAACTATAAAAGCACTCATAAGCGCTCGTAAGCGTCACAATAAGCAAACAGATGACACCGAGTCCGAGAATATCGAATAATAAAAACTACAAAAATCGTGCAACATTTAGCCAATTATGGATATGTGCGTCATACGCGGTGTTTTTGGTGTACAATCGCACAATGCACGGAGTGCATGCCGTATACGTAACAGGCTTGCGTGAGGCGGCCTGTAAGAAATATGGGAGGTGTAGTATGCAAAAGGTTTTTCAAAAGACCGCGTTGGTTGCGCTGGTAGCTGCAATTATTATGTGCTTGGGTATGCTGATGGCGACCATGGCATGGGCAGACGCAACATCTACGCAAAATGAACCTGCTGCAACAACCGCAACAGCAAACAATCAAGATAATTCAAATGCGACAGAGAGTACATCTTCAGACGGTATCAATTTGCTGAACAGTCTGATGAATACTTCGGGCAGTCAGAGTTCTGACACTCAAACTGTTGAAACTCAAACTACCGACTCTCAAACAGATAATACCATACCGCCTTTACCGGCTGAGGTGACCGAGATTATCGAGAACCAAGATGCACAAGTACAAGTAGAGGCTGTGCAGACCGAGGATACTGCCGGTAACGTGTTTGTAAGCGGCGGCGCTCTCGACAAAACTCTCGTAAATGATGTTAAAACAGGCGATTTTGCCGACATTTATTTGTTCGGCGGAGATCTGATGGTAGAAGATGCCACCATTGGCGGAGACGTCATTGCTGCTATTGACCGCATGGATGTTCAGAAGACAACCGTTGGCGGAAGTGTCCGTGCAGCAGGCAATACCATTACCATTGACGAAGTTACCGCCAAAGGCAATGCTACCATAGCAGGTAACTCGGTAGTTCTTGGCGGACTTGCCAAGTTTAACGCAGTATATATTGCTGCCCGTGACGTTTCGTTCAACGGTGAAGCCAAGGCGTTTAGCGCTGCAGGTGAAACCGTTGTTATGAACGGTAAAGTAGACGGCGACGTGCGCATTTTTGCGAACAAGGTGGTTATTGGCAGGAATGCTGTAGTTACCGGCACCATGTATATATCGTCTCCCACCATACCAGAAGTTCCTGAGACCGCTCAGATTTCTGCAATGGAGTTCTACGAGACCGGTTCTGTTGATGTTAACGAGAATATCAAGCTTTCCTGGGCTCCTACCATTCCCGATTTTACCGATACCAATTATTGGATTCAGGTAGGAATTGTAGCTCTGTACTGTCTTGTTATAGCAATTCTTCTTGCGTTGTTCCTGCGCGGAGCCGTTGAGAATTCCGCACGTATTGCTCGCGAACGTACGGGCGCTCTTATTATCAGCGGTATTGTGGGAACAATTTTGTAACCGTTTGCGGTTATCTTGCTCTGCATCCTGATTATTACCATACCGCTCGGCTTGTCGCTTCTCTTCCTTCTCTTTATTGTTACTTTGCTGTGCGTACCGTTTGCGGCAGCATCAATTGGTAAGGCAATCTTCAAGAAGTGGCATAGGATTCCCGCGGCTATTCTCTTTAGTCTCCTGTTTGGCGCATCAATGCTCATCCCCTATGCAGGTCCCATTGTATTTATCGCTTGCTTCATGTATATGCTTGGCTACCTTATCCAGCTTATGTATTTGGGTATGCGCGGCCGCACCGCACCCCGTTCGCTCTTCTCTGCAGATGACGACAGTATTGACGAGGACGTGCCTGTAAACCCGGCTCCCGCTATGCCTCCTGCAAGTTCAGCTCAGATGCCTGCCTATGGTCAGGGATTCCAGCAGGGTCAGACATTTGCACCTCGTCCGGCATATGCTCCCGCTCCTGTATCTGCTCAGCAAAGCTTTGCTCAACAGGGGTATACCCCAACATTTGCTCAGTCTCAGGCGCAACCGCAAGCTCAGCCGCAGGTTCAGCAGCAATATGCCGCTCAGCAAACGTTCCAGCAGCCTGCAGCTCAACAGCAGCCTTCATATTCAGCTCAGCGTCCTGCCCAGAACACCGCGTTTGCTCAAGCCATGAATGCTTCTCAGACATATCCTGCGCCTCAGCAGCAGGCTCAGCAAAATAACGCAGCGCCACGCCAGGGCGGAGAGGTTTCGCCTGTGTTGCAAACGGCCTACAACCTTGCATCGTACGAGCAATCTGCGCAATATCCAAGCAATCAGGCTATTGGAGCTCACGCAGCGCCCGCATCAAGCGCTCTCGATCTCGATGAGGCAGACCATAGCTCATATATAGAGCGCAATCTTGCGTCTGATGCGACGCAGAACTCTGCCCAGAACGCACCCAAGCCTCTGTCATCGGAGTTCCTCTTTGATGCTTCGAATCTTCCCGAACTCCCCCGTGAGAAGTAAAGCATTTTAAACGGGATTATCATTAAGCAGGAGTGCATAGGAGTCTATCTCCTATGCACTTTATGTGTAGTTACCTGATGAGTATTGACGCATACTTGTATAGGTGGCAATATATATAAGCTCGATTTGCGGCATTACCTCAGCTGGATAGAGGGTCTGACTACGAATCAGAACGTCAGAGGTTCGAATCCTCCATGCCGCACCATGAGATCATTCAACCCGTAAGCCTCAAAGGTTTACGGGTTTTTTGATTTTGGGAGTGTTTTCGTCATATTTTAATGCTCTTCCTATAGAATAAAGATGTTTTGGTTGTAGGCTGGGTATAAACAGCAGCAATAACATTTTGCTATTGTCCGAGAAAAAGGAGTTGTTATGGTTAATGTAGTTGCTGCAATATACGGTATCGATAGCGAAGCATTTCAGGCTATTGCTGAGCTGCGCCAAGTGCCCGTGGGCGAGAAGTACGCTGTTGCCGAGGCAATACTGCTCAAGAATGAGGACGGCCGTGTTGTTGTACTTGACGCCTTTGATACCGGTGCTACTACCAGTAATGATACGCTGCAGGCATGATTGTGGGTTCATTTGTAGGAATCCTTGGCGGACCTGTTGGCGTACTGCTTGGAGCCAGCTACGGCGCGCTTCTCGGCGGCGTTGTTGATTCTGCTGATGCCATGGATACCGCTTCTGCAATAGAAGTATTGGCAGACAAGCTTTTTGAGAATGAAGTCGCTCTCGTTGCTCTCGTTGAGGAAGAAGAGCCCGCTTTTGATGCTGCTCTTGCCAAGTTCAGCCCAACCATCATTCGTTATGATGTTGATGACGTTATCGCTGAGGTAGACCGTGCCCGCGAGCTTGAGGCCGAGCTCAGCCGTCAGGCAAAGGCACAGCTCCGTGCCGAGCGCAAAGTTGAACGCAAAGAGCATCGTGAAGAAGTTAAGTCAAACATTAAAGACCGCTTTGCCAATATAAAGGCAAAATTCAACAAAGATGATGAGTGCGGGTGCGGCTGCGAAGCCTAATTAAGCCGAGTATAACATAAAGGGCCTGTAGCATGTATTCTGCTACAGGCCCTTTTGCGTTTTAAGAGCGATCAGTTACACGCGAAAGATCCAGCGGATACCGGGAATGCGCATTGAGAGAGCGGTAATGCCCCAGCTTACAAGGAAGACAATAAGCGCAACAATGAGCATGACAATCTGCATGCTGGGCAAAGGAATTGCCGTAAACGCCGCAATAACCAGTGGATGGACAAGATATATACCCAGGGTTAGCGATCCAACGCTTGTGGTTATGCGCTGTGCGATTTCCGGGGTTCCGTGGTAGCGAAGGGTGAGGCAATACCAGCCAATAATAATGAACGGTTCAAAAATGCCCCAATAGTTGACATTAAACACCGGAACGCTTCCGCCGAGGAAGCCCATCGAGATTGTCCAAAAGACCGAGAGCACAAATGCCCCGGCGCCAATCATTGTCCAGCGATTTTTTTGGAGCTCAAGCTTAGCGCTGTACTTACGAATCATGCCACCCAAGAGGAAGTAAAATAAAAACTCGGAACCTGCAAAGGGAATCATCTGGCCAAACCATGCCTGTGTTTTACTGATGAAGCTCATGGCCGTTTCGCTCACCGGCAAGAAGCTTGCCATGGAGATAAGAGCAGGTATACCTGCACACACTGCCGCAACAACAAAGAGATATTCAAAAAGGCGCCCATCTGTATCATAAGCGCATTTAAAAAGCGGGAAGAGAAGGTATACCGCAACAAGCGCCTGCAGGTACCACAGTGTTCCCGAATAGAGACTGTTTACTTTAGTATCGAGAAAAAGCTCAAACATCTCTGTAATGTCAATTGGTGTGCCATAGAGCACAGCGTGAAGGGGATACTGTATACCAATCAAGATAATTGACCATATAACAAGCAGGGCAAAGAGCTTACCGGTCTTGCGGAGATGTGCGGAGAGGTCAAATGTTTGCTTTCCAAACAGTAAGAAGCCGTTTACCAGCAAAAAGATTGGCACACCTTCGCAGAGCAGGCGCAGGGTAAGACTGCAGTAATTACCTATAGTAGGATACTGTACAACATCGGCTACAAGACGCACGGCATGAATTATAACAACCATGAGCATGGCAAGTGTCTTAAGTAAGTCAAGATTGTGCAATCGCTGGCGCATGTAAGCTTCCCTTTCTGTCAGACGGAACCGCGCTCAAGCATATACTAAACAACAGCTTTTATGCAAGCGCTACCTTTGTATATCAAAAAATCCCCCGGAGCCTTTAGCAGCGGGGGATTTTAAGGTTAAACATATGAGGCTTGTTTAAGCTTCTGGCTCAATGAGCTCAAGGCCGCCCATATAGGGACGCAGGGCTTTGGGGATGGTTACTGTGCCATCGGCGTTTTGGTAGTTCTCGAGAATGGCTGCCATGGTGCGGCCTGCAGGGAGTCCGCTGCCGTTCAGCGTGTGTACCAGACGGGTGCCCTTAAAGTTCGCGGGATCACTGTACTTAATGTTGGCACGGCGTGCCTGGAAGTCTCCGCAGTTCGAGCAGCTCGAAATCTCTTTGTACGAGTTGTAACTCGGTAACCATACCTCAACGTCAAATGTTTGACGTGCCGAGAAGCCCAGGTCGCCTCCGCACAGGTTAATGATACGGTACGGGAGTTCGAGCGTCTGCAGCAGCAGCTCAGCTTCTTCTACCATGCTTGCGAGCTCGTCATCGCTTGTCTCGGGTGTCGCAAACTTTACCATTTCTACCTTGTCGAATTCATGCTGGCGAATGATACCGCGGGTGTCTCGGCCTGCCGAACCTGCTTCTTCGCGGAAGCATGGAGTAAAGGCGGTGTAACGGAGCGGTAGCTTGCTGCCGTCGAGAACCTCATCGCGATGCAGGTTGGTAAGCGCTACCTCGGCGGTTGGGATCAGATACATGTCAGGTTCAACATGGAAGAGGTCTTCTTCAAATTTTGGAAGCTGGCCTGTGCCGTAGAGTGTGTCATAGTTGGCAATAACCGGCGGCCAGAACTCTTTGAAACCATGGGCAAGATGAGTCTCAAGAAAGAAGTTAATGAGTGCGCGCTCAAGGGTTGCACCCTTACCGGCAAGTACGGTAAACCTTGAGCCAACCAGTTTAATGCCGCGGTCAAAGTCAAGAATGCCAAGCGCGGTTCCAAGATCCCAGTGGGGTTTTGCCTTAAAGCCATCAGCTGCAAAGTCACGCGGCGTACCCCAGCGTTTAACCTCAACGTTATACGTCTCATCAGGACCTTCAGGTACGCAGTCAGCCGGGATATTGGGGATTTTGCTCAAAAGCTTGGTCATTTGAGACTCAATCTCGTCTCGTTCTGTATCAAGAACGGCAATACGGTCATTGAGTTCACGAACCAATTCCTTTGCTTTCTCGGCCTCTGCCGCTTTTCCTTCTTTCATAAGGGCGCCAATGGCCTTGGAGTCAGCATTACGCTGTGCCTGCAGAGATTCGACCTCTGCAATGGCAGTGCGGCGCTTTTGGTCAAGCTCTAAAAAGCCTTCGCGATCCCATGAACCGTTGCGGCGCTTCATGGCGGCATCGAGAATCTCCGGGTGATCGCGAAGTAAACGCATGTCGTGCATAATTCCTCCAAATACTTCTACACAAACCTTTAGTACGTTTTGGTAATGTTGCAGTATAGCCACACTTTGTTAAAGATGTATGCTAACTCTGTAAAGCATTGCAAAGCGTCACGGTTTCGCCCCAACTCAACCCCCATAGTATATGCTATTCTTTACATACCTAACAATTTCGCTCTTGAGTTATGTGTAAAGGACGCATTATGGAGTTTATTGAATGGCTTTTTGGTTCGCCTACAGGAGTTGCAATCCTCATTTTTGGCGGTATGTTTGTTTTTGTTATTATCGCAATCATTGCCGAGCACAAAACCCACAAGATGTTCTACAACCATGAGCCCGAGGATGACGAGGACTTTTGGGAGGACGACGATGATGACTGGGATGATGATGACGAGGACGACGAATAGCTTAAATAACGGGTGACAAAGGGACGGTTCTTGCGTCACCTATTGAAAAGAGAAGAGCCGGCATACATGC
>JAFWFL010000043.1 GCA_017515595.1 Coriobacteriales bacterium | reverse complement strand
GCATCCCCGGAAGAGCGGCTATACCTCTAAACGACATGCCAGAAGCATACCTGGACTTTGCCTCATTTTTGAGGGATTCATTGTAAACCATGCGGACTCCAATCAGAACCTAAATTGGTCCAACTTTTTGTCCGCACTCCCTTCTGGGATGCAAATTGGGGACGGTTCGGTCCTCCGTCCCCCGTTTATTTCCAAGAGGCGCTAAGAACCCCCAGGGGTTCTTAGCGCCTCTTGTATAGCCTTGTTATGAACTCAATTATTTTCCGGCTTCAATGAGGGCGTTGCGGACAGCCATCTTTACGGCGCCGGTTGTAAGAGTGGCTGCAGTAATGCCATCAATATCCGGACCTTGGGCCGCTTCAATCTGCTCGGCAAAAAGACCGCTGGATATGGCGAAATAACCAGGATAGCGTGGAGTTTCATAGTTAGGACCAATCTCAGCAACCGTGATCTTACCGTCCTTGATATTGAGAGTGACACTAATCATGCCACCAATACCCTGAGCATTGCCTGTATATGTACCGTCATTCCACTCGGTTGGGGCAGCTTCAGGCTCAGCGATTTCAAAACTTTGAGCACTTGCCGGGAAAGCTGCATCTTTTGCAATCATCTTGACACACTGACGGCCTTCTGTTACCGAGCGGCCCGCGGCAACACCCGGGAAGTACTCCGGATAATTGGTATTAAAGAAGCTGCCACTTGCATCACCCACTGCATACAGGCCCGGTACAACATTGTAATCTGCATCAAGTACCTGGAGCTTTGCGTTAACGCGCAAACCGTCAAGTGTAGTCAGTAAGCTACCGCCAAACCAACAGCCATAGAAAGGCGGGGTACGCAACTCAGAAAGACGGTATGCTTCTTTGCCGTAGTCTGTATCCTTCTGGGCATCAAAAAGCTCGTTATAATGCTCACAAGTTGCAAGGAAAGTTTCTTTGTCTGCACCTTCAAATCCAAGCATATCAGCAAGCTCGTCGAGGGTATCTGCTTTGAAGAAAGTCTCGCTGCCGCCGTCGAAATCAATGAATTCCTCGGCAGTAAATCCTGCATACTCTACCATTGCACGGGTGTAGCTCGCACAGCCTATGGTCTTAAAGCGAATAATATCAGCATCGCAGTTACCATCAAATACTTGGCAAAATACACCACCGGGCTGGCGGCCGGCTGCAAACAGCATATTGTCATACGGAGTTGATTCGTTGGCAAAGCGTTCGCCCTTGCGGTTTACTTTCAGGAAAGGCTGGCTGCCAATGTTGAGCTGATAATTTTGCCCGGGATAGCGCAACACGCCATCATCGCAGAGTATATAGCCTGCATTTTGACCGGGAAGCACACTCCCACGGTCAAAAATCATCGGTGTTGCATCGTTCTCTTTGGCACCGCCTGCCCAAATACCGGCTTTGATACCGGAGCCATCATCAAATGGATGATAACTGCTTGCGGTAACACAATGAACAGTATCCGGTTGTAAAGCCATCATCATCTCCGGATTGCCCGGATACCACCGGTCGCGATAATGGTATACGGCGCATAGATCCTGATGAGCTTACCGGCATAGTCACAAATACCGCCCTTAACCATGCCATTTTCATGAATGAGCTTGATAAGTTTGCAATTAAAAAGTACAGGGTTGTCTGCTTCCTGAGCAATCTGGACAAACAAATCGTTACGCATGGGGTATACATAGCTGGGTTCCCATATATGCTCACAAGAAGGAGTAAGATAGCTGGTCCCACCGGTCTCATGATCCGGAGTAACGGTAACTTCACCCTGCTTACCGGCAGCCGTCAGAATGCCGTCAACCCAATCGATCATCTCGGCAGAGTTCTCAATCCAAAGATTAATAAGATCGCGATTACACTTACCGCTCGCATAGCGGCTGAGCTCATTAAGAATACGGCCTTTGTCTGTCTCGACACCGGCTTCGATACTGTATTTGGTATCAATTCCGCCAAGGTACTCGCGAGTCTCCGGTACACCGGCTCCACGCTCAACACATATACAACTGAGTCCCATCTGGGCAGCTGTCGCAGCAGCAGCAGAACCTGAGCACCCGGCGCCGACAACCAAAATATCAGCGTTGTAGTCAGCCGTTATCATTGCCTCATCAATTTGCGGTTCTTCACCAAGCCAGGCAGGCGTTGCCTCAGCAACGCTCACGCCTGCACCGGCAAGAGCGCCTTCAACTGCAGTTGAAGTTGAGTCTGCCAAAGCAACACCGGTAAGTGCTCCGGAGGTAGCGATACCGGCTAAACCAAGCGCAGAACTCCTGACAAATGTTCGACGATCCATAAGACAAACCTTTCTTCTTGACGATACGCAGACGTCTTTTGTTTTTTCTAACGCCTATATATCTGTTGGTTAATTTGCGCTGTTTGTGATTGCGCATGTACGGCTCTGAATCCTACGATACCTTATGCAAAAACACCCTACCCTGGCTGGGTGGGATAGCTTCTACCTGCTATGATATAAATATAGCATTCAAGAGCTTCTCGAAATATTCATAATTGGGCGTAATAGTTTTAATTATTGTTTAAAGAGCCATATAATGATGCAGTCAAGTAAGTAATACCCTGCAAACGGAGAAACCGTTGTGGATACGCAGCAGCCGGTCATAAACACTTTTATACGATGCTTTACCGTTGGCATCTTCAATACGATCCTTATGGTGCTCTTTAACAGTGGGGTTTCGGTTGCGCAAGACGCTGTTTTTGCTTGGTCACGCGATGAATCAACTCTCGCTGACGTAGCCATGCTTTTGATACTTGTTTTTATAGCACGCAGACAACCGGCAGTAATTAAACCAATTACCATTTCTGCTGCTGTCATACTGCTTGGTATAATAGGAACAACCCTCTGTGCTTTTGGTGTTGCTGCCGGGGAACCCTTTGCTTTGGTAGTAGGCGTACTGCTTCATAGCCCGCTCGATACGTGGGGTATTGTCATATGGCTGCTCGCCTGCTCAACGCTCGACACTCGACGGGCTTGTATTTGCTTTGCAGGATCAAGCTGTATTGGTTACGTAATTGCTTATCTCGTGGGTCTTGTTCATTCCTACCTGCTGGAAGCTGTTGTTTCTTGTATTTGTAGTATTTTTGTTGTACTGCTATGCCTTGCGCCGGTGCAGCAGCTGTTTAGACGTCTATTAGACGTTGGCGCGCCAATTGACCAGGAAATTGCTCAGCCACAAACATTTTTGCCCTTCTCGCATACATTTTATGTATTCATTTTTGCATTCAGCATGGCATTTGGATTCGCTTTACGCTGCGAAGACACATCGAACAGCCTGCTTTCTACCATTGCCAATTTTGCAGCTGCAGGAACAGTTTTGATCTATGCGCTTAAAAGGCGGGAGAATCTCAAAGTAGACGCCCTTTTCATAGCATCTATTGCCCTGGTAATTGCTGGCTTTATGCTTGTACTTCCCGCTGACACCCGTACTGATACTGTCGCAGCCCCAATCTTGATAGTTGGCTATATGTGTTTTGAGTTGCTCACTTGGCTGGCGCTAACTGCGGCCGCCTCCAGAAACAGCGCTTCAGCCATCCCCACTGTCTGCTGGGGCACAGCTACTAGCTACCTGGGAATTGTTGCGGGTGTATTAGTATGGATGGCACCTAATCTTTTCTTGGAACCCTTTATTAAGGGCGACAATTTGCTTCAGACCATCCTTGTTAGTATCCTTATAATTACCTTAGTAATATATGCCCTGGTTACACGCCGCGCATTCGAATTTGATGCCACGATTGCAGGCATTGCTCCCGACGCCCCTGCTCCCCATGTTGAGGTGTGTTTTATTGACAGCTTGGCAAACAGCTGTCAACAAGCAGCAAAAAAATATAACCTCACCCCCCGGGAAGCCGAGGTCATGACATTACTTGCTCATGGTAACAAATCCTCACATATCCAACAGGAGCTTACTATTGGCGCCAACACCGTCAAATACCACGTCAAGAATATTTACGCAAAACTTGGCGTACACAGCCAACAGGAACTTATTGACCTCATCTGTCAGTCATAATAATCTGGTAGTTTTTGCTTAGTATGTAATAGTGTATGGTTTTCGATAAAGTGCAAATTAGATGAACATCTGTCTTGAGAAACGAGAAATGAGAGAAATGGGGAGCATCGGTTCTTTTTTCTCGCTATTCTCGGATGTATCTGTTAAAAGACACCTACATGTTTTATCTGGAAGGACAGAATTTGCCGAGACAAGCCCGCTGTTTCAGTGAAAGTAAATACTTTTGTATTGTGTGTAACTGGGGGCGAGCAGATGGCGACAGTAACTGGATGTCCGTAATACTGCTGATGATACTACAAAATTGCTTGATACCGGTATCTGTCTTAATTACAATAGGTGCAGGCACAAAGTTCTATGCGTGCGGCATAAGGAGGCTAGGCAATGGGAATCTATCTTAATCCCGGCAATGAGAACTTCAAAGAGATTATCAAAGCAGACACGTATGTCGATAAGTCCATGATCATCAAAACTATGAGTGACTACATGGATAAAGGCAAGAAGTTTATCTGCATGTCGCGCCCCCGTAGATTTGGCAAAACCACAGCCAGCAATACTCTATGTGCCTATTATTCTAAAGGCTGTGAATCAGGGGAACTGTTCAGCCGCTTTAAGATTGCACAGGATCCTTGTTTTAAAGACAAGCTCAACCAATATAACGTCATTAAGATAGATTTGAACAGCGAGTATCAAAATACAAAAAATAAAAAAGACATGCTCTTAAGGTTGCAGGAGAAAATAAAAACCGAGTTCAGGCTTGCGTTTCCAACTGCAGTGATTGGTCAGGATGATTCTTTAGCAGAAGCCATGCTGAATGTTTACTCCGCCACCGGCGAGACCTTTATCCTTTTGGTCGATGAATATGATATCTTAGTACGTGAACAAGCAGACAAAGCTCTGTTTGATGAGTATCTCTCGTTTCTAAACGGCCTCTTTAAAAGCGATACCATGCGTCCTGCGATATCACTTGCCTACCTTACGGGAATACTTCCGGTAGTCAGAGATAAGATTCAATCCAAGCTTAATAACTTTGATGAATACACCATCTTAGATGCTGAAGACTTTGCCGAATACGTTGGCTTTACCGCAGAAGAAGTTGAAAGTCTTTGCAAAGAATACGGTATGGACTATGACGAATGCCGCCTTTGGTATGACGGATACCGCCAGCACGGGTATGAAATCTATAACCCTGAGTCTGTAGTAAAATCAATGCGTAAAAAAGTGTATGGCTCTTATTGGGGCAAAACTTCATCATATGAAGTAATATCAGACCGTATCTGTGCTGACTTTGCCGGTACCAAAGAAGCGGTTATACAAATGCTTGCCGGAGAAAATGTAAGTGTGGATGTAGATTCTTACCTCAATACTATGACGGATTTTTCATGCAAAGATGATGTGCTTGCATATCTTTTGCATCTGGGCTATTTGGCATATGACCAAGAGTCTGCAACGTGCCGCATTCCCAACAAAGAAGTGCGCGAAGAATGGCAGCGTGCTCTTAGGAAGATCGATGATTATGAAGTAACCAACCAAATCATACAGTCATCCAAAGAGCTTCTCAATGAGACACAGGCAAAAAATGCGCAAGCCGTAGCGAAAGCTCTTGATATCTCACATATTCATGTTACTTCAAACCGCAGCTATAACAATGAAGACGCTCTGCAAAGCGCCATCTATCTTGCCTATATCTATGCGCTTAACCGCTATAGTGTCATAAAAGAAGTAACTACAGGCAAAGGCTTTGCAGATGTGGTATATATACCCTTAAAGAAAACAGATCCCGCCATGATCATAGAGCTCAAACGCAACAGCTGTACCCAAAGCGCTCTTGACCAAATAGAACAAAAGCAATACTTTGACTGCCTTGCCCACTACTCGGGCAATCTTTTGTTTATAGGCATCAACTATGACGAGAAGACCAAAACCCACTCCTGTGCGATTAAGCAGTTCAGCAAGACAACCCGGCTCTAAGCAGTTCCTAAGACTTTGAAGATGCCTTGAATAGTTCCACAAGGAGCTCTCGCAAGAGAGCTCCAAAAAGGAGAAAAAAGAACCGTCCCCAGTTCATATTGATTAAACACACGAGAGGCTTCCCGGATGTCCCTGATGGGCATATTGTCTTGTTCACTTTATCTCACGGTTTAAACCTTGGGAATCGCTATTGGGTTCGTCGACAACTACGCCCCTCGGGACTTTCATCCAAGCTTCGGGACATGCCCGTCATACCAAACGATAATGCCCGGAGTATTATCCGGGCATTATCCGAATATCCGACATCCAGTGCAAGCTCTAGGTGCCGGATACATTTTTCGAAACAGTTGCGAATCATGTACATTTGACGTAGTACCAATTATTAACTGTACACGAATTGTTTGGGACAAAGCACTCGTGTACTGCGTATTATAATGTGTGTACTATAATATGCAGTGGCATGGGCCCCGGCGAACGGGGAAGGCTCTGCCAAAATGGCGGAAGCAAAGCGCAGGTTACGAGCTACAAGGCAAAGGAGAAACAATGGCAATATTAAAGTACCTGGACGACAGCAACCTCGAAGAGGTAAACGGCGGCCTCGTTGTTGACACCATTGAAGAAAGATCAAAAGCAGACCATAGTGGGACCCATTGGAGATTTGCGGTTGTTGACGAGAATGACAACGGTAATATTCTTATGTACATCCCCGCTGAGGTGATAGCCCAACGTACGGCTACCGGAACCTTTAGGGTCAGTGACGAAGTGATCGATGTCGCTGAGTACGAAGCGAGGTTCAACCATCCTTTCCATGGGTAGGCGCTAAACCGAGCATAAGACGGGGGACGGAGGAGTGTTCATTCTTTCCGGGTTCATGTAGAACAGACAGTATGCCCATCGGAGACATCCGGTACAACCCGTTCATCCAACCCAAAACCTCTTCACAGAACGAAAGAACCGTCCTCTCTGTCTTCCCGGTGTAAGTTGTTACCGGTAATTGCACAAAGGAGGCCGGAAATCAAAGTTCTTCTCGGCAAAACAAACAAGGTGCATACGTGAACACTCCTCCGTCCCCCGTTCATTACTTCAATCTTGGTACCGGTACTTGTATGTAATGTATCAGATAATACCCAAAATATGAGAAAAAAGAACCGTCCCCAATTCCCAAAAAAGAAGGGGGTGCGGACATTTCTTTGGACCGCCTATACGGCAAATCCAAGCCTACACCTACGGTTATCTATAGTATCATAGATTATCTTGCCGTTTTCTCTGAATGCTTTTAATCTGCACTCACTATAAAACCTCATCCACTCATC
>JAFWFL010000042.1 GCA_017515595.1 Coriobacteriales bacterium | reverse complement strand
GCACATGAAGTTGAGAGCGTTTTTATAAGGCGAGAGCGATGAACTTCATGTGCTTCTGCCCTCCGCTCAAATATCTTTAAACACAGAATTACCTATGGCCCAAATCGAATGAGTGAAACTTTGAGAGGTGATACCCCGTGAAGCTTGAACAAAGAATAGCTGCATTTCCAAGCTTTTCGGAAATACATCCTTATAAAGCTTTCACCATGGTTTTTATTGTATCGCTGCCGCTGGTATTTTTAACATTTATTATGGCGGGCCGAGGGTTTATTTGGCAAGGCGACGGCATGACGCAGCACTACAACGCCCTTATGTATTTGGGCCACTGGCTGCGCGAAATCGTGCGCTCGGTATTGCGGGGATCTCCCGAGATACCGTTCTGGGATTTTTCCATTGGATATGGTTCGAGCATCATAGGTACCATGGGATACTATGTGCTGGGCGACCCGCTCGCACTTCTCAGCGTTTTTGTTCCCGCGAAGTTTACCGAGATTCTTTATCACGTGCTTGATCTTGCGCGCTTTTATTTGGCAGGTATAGCCTTTATGCTGTTTTGTAAAAAGATGGAGAAACCCGCGCTGGCTTTGGTGCCGGGAGCTTTTGCCTACGCTTTGAGCACCTGGATGATAATTGCCTGCATCAGGCATCCCTTCTTTGGAAACCCTCTCGTCTACCTTCCCTTGCTATTACTGGGGTTCGAGAAACTTGTGCGGCGCGAATCTCCCGTGCTCTTTATTGGTATGACAGCCATATGTGCCGCAAGCAATTTTTACTTCTTTTATATGCATGTTGTTGCTTTGCTCGTGTTTGGAATTGTGAGGTTTGTCACCTATTATCAAAAGAAGACGCCCAAGCTGTTCTTTGGCTTGGTTGGTAAAGCGCTTGTGTGCGGACTTATTGGTGTGATGATTGCCGGAGCGGTTCTTTTGCCGGTTCTTTCTCTTTATTTTGGAGCAAGCAGAGAAAGCGGTACCGTTGCGTTTAACCCGGTGAATACACTTTCTTATTATCAGTCTTTTATTGCGGCGTTTGCTACATCTACATATGATCCTCAGTATGCTATTTTGGGTTTTAGCGCCCCGGTGCTCTTGGGCGTTATTGTGCTGTTTGCAAAAAGAAGGGAGCACAGGCCGCTGAAGGTGCTCTTTTTGATAGCGCTTGTGATATTTCTTGTTCCGTTTGCAATGAATGCTATGAACGGCTTTGCGTATCCCACAAACCGCTGGTCATTTATTTTTACTCTTTTGGTTGTATACATTTTTGTAAGCATGTGGCCTGAATATTTACAGATTCATAAGTATATGATTGCGGTGGCCGTGAGCATGGCTGCCTATGTTTTGCTGTTGGTTTGGGCTCAAAGAGTAACGGTGCCCGTTATCACAACCGTTTTATGGGTGGTTATAATTGCTTCTCTGCTTTTCTTGATTCAAAGCAAAATCGATGTTGCGGGTGGTCGTTTAAGTGCAGGAGTCTTAACTTCACTTATATTGTTATTGGGCGTTTGCATTGGTGTAGCTCAAAATGTTTATTATAAATATTCACCGGATTGGGGTAACGATATTGCTGCTCAAAAGGGGCTTACCAGGGCCTGGACCAGTATACGTGGTACTACGGATGCTTATATAGGTAAAATTCAGCAAGAAGAAGCTTCTTTGGGCCGTTTGGATCAAGAGAGTTATACCATTAAGAATGTCTCTATTAATACCGGTGCATATACAACTCAGTATTTTTGGAGTCTGGCAAACGGAGATATTCCTGATTTTCTTTTTGACGTGGGAATATCTCATATTATTCACAGCGACAACTACTATAAGCTTGAGTCGCGCGCCATACTTGAGGAGCTGGCCGCCGTTGAGTATTATGTTGGTCCGGAGGACCGTGTCCCTTATGGGTTTGAACTTGACGAGAATATCTCGACAGCAAAAGTGCTTGTGTGGCGCAATACTTACAAGCTCCCGCTGGGATACACCATCCAGAGTTATATGAGCCGCTCACAATGGCTGGAGTTATCACTTGCAGAGCGGCAGGACGCACTTTTACAAACAGCGGTTATTGAGGATAATGATGTTGAGCATGTGCGGGCTTCTCTGCCAAGTTCTCAGATTGAAACCAATCATTCGGAAGTGCCTTTTACCTACAACATAGAAGGTTCTTATGTTCAAATAGATGAGCATACCATACTGGTGGGACCAAAAGGAGCCAGGCTCACGCTTACGTTCAAGGGGCTTCCCCAGAGCGAAACATATGTACAAATAAACGGTCTTAACGTTGAACCAAAGACAAAGCTTGATTTATATACTGATGAATATGAGGAGCTTTACTCAATTGAGCAATATGATGCACTGAGCGATGCCGAGAAAACAAACCTTGAATTTGCTGCGAGTATGCTGGGGCATAGTCCCGTACAGAGGTTTGATCTGAGCGCACAAGGTGTTGGGACTATTCAGGATTTTTATTACACAACCGAGTACAACACGTATCGAGGTGTTATAACAGATTTCCTCATAAACTTGGGATATACCGCAGATCCTCAGGAAACAGTTGCCATACAATTGCTGGGTACCGGCGTATACTCCGTTGACAGTCTCAAAGTTATTTGTCAAACCTTTGATAACTATGCAAAGTATGTATCGAACCTTACTGATGATATTCTGGAAAACGAGGTCATAGGTACCAATACCGTAAGCGGCGATATTCATCTTGAACAGGATAAGCTCCTTATGCTGTCAATACCTTATGACAAAGGCTGGAAAGCATATGTTGACGGAGAAGAGACTCCGCTTCTTCAAACCGACGGTATGTATATGTCGCTTTTGCTCACCCCGGGAGACCATCACATAGAGTTGAACTACCTGCCCCAGGGTTTCACAATTGGCTGTATTTTAAGTATCTGCGGCCTTCTTATAACAGGATGTATTGCCTTTTTCTTCTCAAAGCGTTAGTTCATTTTGTTATAGAAAGCAATTGCTTGGGCTATGGGGCCGTCATAGACTTTTTCTCCGCGATCAAGCACTATACCGCGCGTACAAAATTCTTTGGCTGATGACGATGCGTGGGTTACAAAAAGCACCGTGACGTCCTCATTGGCGACAATCTTTTGGACACGGTCAAGGCATTTACGCGAAAAAGCTTTATCGCCAACCGAGAGCGCCTCGTCAATAATGAGGATTTCAGGATCAATGGCTACCGCAAAGGCAAAGCCCAGGCGCGATTTCATGCCGCTTGAATACATACGGAGCGGCTGGTCAATATAGACGCCAATATCGGCAAAATCAATAGCGTCCTCTTCTATGGCTTTAAACTCTTCATCACTCAACCCCAGGACTTTGCTGCGCATTTTAAGGTTTTCGCGGCCGGTGAGCTGGGAATCAAAGCCTGTTGTAAGCTCAAGCAGAGCAGAGACACGGCCGCGAACGGTTACGGTTCCTGAAGTAGGATAAATCACGCCCGTAATCATTTTAAGAGCGGTACTCTTACCTGCACCATTGTTGCCGAGAAGCGCGACTGCCTCTCCCCGGTGAATTTCAAAAGAGAGGTTTTTGTTTGCATCGATATTCTCGACAATACGGTTTGAACCGAGACGTGAGAATAATCCCATGAAACGGCCTACTTCATTTTTATACAGGTGATACGTTTTGGTAACGTTATCAAATGCAATAACAACTTCATCTGATGAGGAGGACTCTGTTTTTTCTTCAGAAGCAGGCGTGTTGTTTGGAGCTTCTTTAGGTATTTTATGAAGCGTATCTACGAGTTTTCCGCTTTTCTCGAACTGATAGAATGCGTGATCTATTTCTCTTTGACCGGTGACCATTTTACCGTTGGTACCAAGATAATAGGTTGAACCGCTCAGCTCGAGCCAACCCGTTGCCATGGAGTTGTCTTCTTGGAAATAGTACCAGGATCCGTTAATTTTTTGCCAGCCCAAAAGGGCTATGCCGTTATCGCCAAAATAGTATTTATTGTCATTGAGTGTTTGCCAGCCGGTAACCATTTTGCCGTCTTTTGCAAAATAATACCGGGAATCAGAAATTGTTTGCCAGCCGGTGAGCATGTGTCCGTCCTGGGGATCCATGTAGTACCAAAAGCAATCGTACTGGTTCCAGCCGGTGGTGAGCTTGCCGTTGTGCGCGCAAAAATAGGTATTGTTGTTTTGGGTGAACCATCCGGTTTGCATGATACCCGCTTCGTCAAAGAAATACTTCGCACCTTTGATGTTTTGCCAGCCGGTAGCTTTTTTACCGTCCTTTTTATAATAATACCAGTCGCCGCCCTGCTTATTCCAGCCGGTTGGTTGTGTCTCGGTTTGCGTGAGTTTATCAGAGGACATCAGGTACCTCTTTTCCGAGACGCTTAAACACAAATATCGAAACAACAATAGTCAGAACAAACACTACCGCAAAGCAGGTGAATTTGAGTGAGTCATCCCAGAACCATGTTTTGTAATAAAGCGCATCTCTAAATGCCGAGACAAAAAACGTGATGGGATTAATGAGCAGAAGCTCATTTACAACGGGTACATCTATACGTGTGACATCAAAAATAACACCTGAAAGCCAAAAGAACGGCGTAGACATTGCAGCCATGAAATTTGAGAAGTCGTTACTGATTGCACTGATTGTAGAAAACATCAAAGATACAAAATACCAGAATATGAACATGAGTATGAGTATGATAGGAATCTGGATAAGATATATGTCAAAGTGCATGCCATTAACCAAATAAATAACCAGAAGCGCAACCTGAAGAACCAGCTGTATGAGCATGGCCGAGACCGTCATAAAAAACGGTATACTCGGAACCGGAAATTTAACCTTGTTAACGAGGTATGAATAGCGTTTAAAAACGTTGACGCCGTTACTGCCGAGCATTTCCTGCATAAAAAACCAGGGGATGATACCGGAACTGAGCCATAAGAAATATGGCGGCATGCCTTCGCCCATGTCTCTGGCAGCACGCATACCAATTTCGAATGCGAACCAAAAACAAAACAAATAAATTGCCGGTCTTATAAAAAGCCACGCCCAAGAGAGCACTGACCCACGACTTCGTTTCATGAGTTCAAAAATCGCGAGGCTCATAATTTGCTGGCGCGATTGCCAGTTATCCTTGATAATTGACACAAAGGTCTCTATCACGCAACCGTCCTTTAATCGAACAATCAAAACATCGTATTGCTTATTGTACCTCAAAAGCACGAGCTGCACGTAAGACCCATATTTTACTTGTTATTGCTCCATTTTGTTATTGCTTGTAATAACTTAAGAAGTCGCGAAGCTTCTCAATGGCTTCTTCGAGAACTTCAATACGAGGCAGGTAAACTACCCTAAAGTGGTCAGGTTCCTTCCAGTTAAAGCCGGTTCCCTGTACAATAAGAAGCTTTTTGTCCATGAGGAGGTCAAGCGCGAATTTCTCGTCATTGGTAATATTGAACTTCTCCCGGTCGAGTTTGGGGAAGATGTAAAACGCTGCTTTGGGTTTGACGGCAGACACACCGGGGATTGAGTTCAAAGCATTATAAATATACTCGCGCTGTTCGTAGATGCGGCCTCCCGGGACAATATAGCCTTTAACACTTTGATGGCCACCGAGAGCGGTCTGGACAATTGATTGTGCGGGGACGTTCGAGCAAAGACGCATGTTGCTGAGCATGTTGAGGCCCTCAATATAGTCAGCGGCAGCACGCTTGTTGCCCGAGAGAATCATCCAGCCAATGCGGTAACCGGCAATCATGTGGGACTTGGAGAGTCCGCTAAAGGTTACGCAGAAGATATCAGGCGCAATGCTCGCGATGGAGGTATGCTCGAGACCGTCCATAACGAGGCGGTCATAGATTTCATCAGAGAATACAATCAGCTGGTGTTCGCGGGCGATCTGCGCAATTTCTTCGAGAAGTTCGCGCGGGTACAGAGCGCCGGTGGGGTTGTTGGGGTTAATAATGACAATCGCCTTTGTTTTGCTTGTAATTTTGCTGCGCATGTCATCGAGATCCGGATACCAGTCTGCCTGTTCATCGCATATATAGTGAACCGGTTTGCCACCCGCGAGAGTTGCGCATGCCGTCCAGAGCGGGTAATCAGGCGCAGGGATGAGAATCTCATCACCGTCATCAAGAAGCGCGCTCATGCAAATGTTAATGAGCTCGCTTACGCCGTTACCGGTATAAATATCATCCATGGTAACGCCGGGTATGCCTTTGATCTGGGAATATTGCATAATAGCCTTGCGAGCGGAGAATAAACCCTGTGATGCCGAGTAGCCCTCGCATTCGGTAAGCTGGCTCGCCATGTCATAAACAACCTCGTCAGGCGTGCGGAATCCAAACGGAGCGGGGTTTCCGATGTTGAGTTTGAGCACATGGGTGCCGTTTGCCTCCATGCGGTTTGCCTCGGCCACAACGGGACCGCGGACATCATAAAGAACGTTATCGAGCTTGGATGATTTTTTGAACTCACGCATGGAAGGGCCTTTCTGTGTAAGTGGGCGGGATACGATTTGTGATGAAGAGGGGAGTGTGTTGTGGGGATTACTCTGTGACAAAGACTTGTTTGGGGAATCTGTCACAAGGGGTTCATACCCGGTGAGCCATGCCTCAGATACCTGTAATATGCCTGCAAGCATTGATAAAACATCAGGTCTGGGAAGTGTTTTGCCGCTCACATATTGACTGATTTGGCTTTTGCCAAGTTTGTTACCCTGCTCCTGAGCAAGACGAATAAGGTCGACTTGCTTAAGATTGGCATGCTGCATAGCCATACGCAGCCTAGCAGCAAACGTTTCTTCTGACATCTCGCCTCCCTCTGACAAACAAAAGTTCAATTTATAGTTGAGAAGGATAACGGATGCTCAGAGATTTTTAATGAGAAAAGTTCAAATATATTGAACCTACAAATCAGAGAAGGCCAGAGAGCATGAGGATGCCGAGTATGACCGGCTGGTGGGCGATGTAAATCCATAAGCTGTATCTGCCTATGAAGGGCAGCCACTTGAAGCATGCCGGCATGCGCACATATATCCAAGCAGGAGTTTTGATGGTATACCAGCGCGCCATAAGCGCCGTTCCCGTAAAGTAGAGAAAGACAAAGGGCAAAAGGGGATAATAATCGCCTGAAGAAAAGCTGTTATCAGGGAATCCCAGCCAGCTGAGGTATGGCGTTTGATATAGTGCTTCAGGAACAGTAAGGTTAAGACCAAAAGCCCAAATTGAACCGCTTTTGAGGTCTTGAAGCGCGAGGAATATCACAAAGAGAATTGCCGCAGCAATATAGCCACGGGGGAGGAGACCTTTGAACTCTTTTGTGCGGTAGGTTTCCTGTGAGACTGCTTCTTGAAAATGAGCTCCAGCCGGTCTGTTCTGAATTGAAAAAGACGGAATATAAGTTCTGCGGTTGACCGGGATAGTTTCGAGAAGAGCGGCAATGAGCGTACAGGCTCCCATGCAGTAGATAATGCCAAAGCTGATGGGCGTGTCTACCTTTGCAAAATATGTTACCAACCAAACGGCAGCCGCTACAACAAGATATTTGCAAGCCCGTTTATAGTTGCTACGAGTCAAAAGGCACATGCAGCCTGCCACAATAATAAATGTCCAGCAGGTAATGACACGCCATATTTCTTCAAGGGTACCGCCAAACCACTCAAGACCCGGCATGTGGCAAAGGTAGCGCAGGTCATAGCAAAGATGGAATCCAACCATACAAATAAGAGCAAAGCCGCGCAACGCGTCAAAAAGTTCAATTCTTGTATGCTGCTGATTGGCTGGGGCAAGGTGTGCAGGCAAGGTAAAACGCTTCCTATGAAATGAGCGGTATTACATCAAACAGACTGTTACAAACGCCGGTAGTGAGCTTGAGAATTTCTTCATTGGGCTGAGCGAGGTCAGGAACCATGACAACTTTAAAGCCGCCCGCTGCTCCCGCAAGAACACCGTTAAAGCTGTCTTCGAGAACCAGGGTATCTTGAGGCGCTGTTCCCAGCCTGCGGGCTGCTTCAAGAAATATATCCGGCTTGGGCTTTGAGTGTTCCACATCGCTGCCGCATACAATAAGGCTGGGTTCAAAATACGGAGTTACGTGTGTGGCATCAATCAGTGTTTTGATAATACGGTACGGACTTGATGATGCTATAGCACACGGAATATGCCGGCTTGCCAGATAATCAAGAAGTTCAAAGAGACCGGGCTTAATAGGAGCGCCATCAGTAAACGCCTTAAGAGACAGTTCGCACAGTGAAGCATAGATACCTTCTGCATCTGCACCGGGTCCGTAGAACTCATGAATAATACGATAGGTGCTGTCAGCTGTGGTGCCACGCTCGGTCTCAATAAAACCGGGAAGCACATGGTCAATACCGTGAGCAGCCAAGGCGCCTGCCCATTGCTGATCCCAAACTGACTGGGTGTCAAACATCAGGCCGTCCATGTCAAAAATAACGCCATAAACCTGCAGCATGCAGACTCCTTTTGACCACAATATCAAATCACAAAAAACAACCCGCCGTTTTACGGCGGGTTGAATTATAAACTATAGAACAGACTGCAAGAACAAGAGTTCTTACTTGGCAGTCTCAGGGACCTCATCCATATAATGGTCAAAGTCATCAAGTACGGGCTTCTCGGGCTCTTTGGTGAGAAGAGATACTACTACAATGGCAATGCAGCCGCAAAGGAATGCGGGCAAAAGCTCGTAAATGCCAAAAACACCGCCCAACGGTTTAATAAGGTTGTGCCAAATAAGAACCATACCGGCACCGGCAAGCATACCGGCGATAGCGCCTTGCTTTGTAGTACGGCGCCAGAACAGTGAGAAGAGCATAAGCGGGCCAAACGATGCGCCTAATCCTGCCCAGGCGTACGATACTACGGTAAAGATTACAGAATTCTCGTCCCATGCAACAAGAATACCAAACAAAAGTACACAGGCAAGCGTAATACGGCTCACAATGAGTACCTGGTTGTCTGTAGCGTCCTTTTTGAAGATACTCCTGTAGATATTCTCGGCAACCGAGGAGCCGGTAATAAGCAGGTAAGAAGAAGCACTCGACATACTGGCTGCCAAGATACCACTCACTACCAAACCGCAGATAAAGCCCGGAAGCATAGCCTGTGAGAGCACAATAAAGATGCTCTCGGCTGCAGACTGGTTAAGAAGACGGTCAGGCATAATGGAACGGCCAATAAGACCAATCATAATGGCGGCGAACATAGAGATAACTACCCAGACAATGGCGATGCGGCGCGAAGTCTTGATCTCAGTGTCATCACGGATGCCCATGAAGCGGACGAGAACCTGCGGCATACCAAAGTAACCAAGGCCCCAGGACATGGTAGAAATAACGGTCAGGAGGCCATACTCGGCCGGCACGTCAAAGAGCGGACGGCCGTTTTCAACCATTTGCAAGCCATTTTCGTCCAGCTGTGCTACCGACATTGAGGTCATTGAGAGATAGCCGGGGATATCGCTCAGGAAAGCGACGGTATTCTCTACACCGCCGGCCATGGTGATAGAACCAATCACAACAACCACAAGAGCAAAGAACATAAGGCAGCCCTGAACAAAGTCAGTTGCAACAACCGAGAGGTAACCGCCAATCATGGTGTAAAGGAATACGATGAGTGCGCCAAAGACCATCATCATCGAATAGTCCCAGCCAAACAGAGCATTGAAGAGCTTACCGCAGGTAACAAAGCAGGAGCCTGTATAGACGCAGAAGAAAATTAGAATGATAACTGCTGCAATGGTGCCTACGAGGTTCTTCTCGTCGTGGAAGCGCTTGCTAAAGAAGCCAGGGATGGTAATTGACCCGTTGAGCGCTGAGTACCTGCGCAAACGCTTTGCCACAAGAAGCCAGTTGAGGTATGTACCAATTGCAAGGCCAATGGCAGTCCAGCCAACGTCAGCAGCGCCTGAGAAATAGGCAAGGCCCGGAAGACCCATGAGCAAATAACCGCTCATATCTGAAGCTTCAGCACTTAACGCGGTAAACCACGGGCCAACCTTACGGCCGCCTAAAAAGTACTCTGAAGTCGACGAATTAGAGCGACGTGCATAAATAAAACCAATCAAAATAACAAATATAAAGTAGACCAAAATCGCGAGCAGGACAAAAATATCTCCCGTGGTCATCTCGCCCTCCTTTTATCGCCAATAAAACGTATACATAATACTCTCAAACATTATGATTGCTGTTTCCAATGTGTTTCTTACGGCAAATGGGGATTCTTGTGGGTTAAACTGCACATAAGATACAAATTCTTATCGGTTTGACAAGGTAATATTCAATGAAGATCTGTGTCAAAATGCTGGATTACTATTTGTTAACAATATGGTTACATGATAAGGGTCTATTTTTCTATCTATTTATATATTTTCTGTTTCCATTTTTCTTGTGGCGCAGTACAATACAAGGTGTCCCGCGCAAGAGCGCACCATGCACAAAACCCTCTCCGTCTTGTGCATACATTACTATGAGGAGAAGATGGTTATGAATCTCGAAGAACTTTTTAGCAAATTCCAGTCAGATGATGGTCTTAAGAATGAGTTTACCGGCGCGCTTTCTGCCGGCCAGGAGATTCTTGAGAAATTCTTGAAGGATCATGATATCGCAGCCGCAGTAAGCGACGTAATTGCTTATATTAAAGAGAATGCTTCTGACCTGCTTGGTTTTGTTTCCCCTGACATTCTGAGCAGCGTTGGCGAGGCTGTTTCTGGCATCGCCAGCGATGTAGTTAGCGGAGCAGAAGAAGCTGTAGACCAGGCGGCCGACGCAGTTGAAGATGTTGCTGAGACCGGTACCCAGGCTGCAAGCGGATTCGCCGGCATTCTTGCCAAAATAAAGGAATTGATCTTTGGTAAATAAGGTGATTTTGTAGGGAACATACTTGTAGCTTTACTTGTTACAAAATATGTTAGTATTACCAAGCTCTGAATCACGTGGGCGATTGGCGCAGCGGCTGGCGCAGGTGCCTTACAAGCACAAGGTCGGGGGTTCAAATCCCTCATCGCCCACCATATAGATTACCTCATAGGGAACCCAAAAGGTTCCCTATTTTTGTTTATAGCCTCAGCGTATAATGAGCTTCCTTGAGCATCCATGTTTAAAGCGTGACCGTTTATTGATTCGATAAAATGTACTGCATGTATATAGGTAAGATGCTAGAATAAATCTTCTTGTGAATACATTTATGATGTGCGATTCAAGTCGGAGGCAAGGATGCTCACTGAGCAGGCAGCTACTCAAAATGCAGAAGATCCTATCTTTGCAGAGGAACAAGCACATTTAAGCGAGGTCCATGCAAAGGTTGCTCAGCTTGAGCATGATACGGCTCAGCGTCTCAAGGAGAATCTCAAAGAGGTTCAGGAGTTCAAAACTTCAATGGATGATGAACTCTCAGCGGACTTTGATCATGACGATTTTACTATGGAGACCTATGCAGCATATGCCGTCATGAATAACGTTGTGGACTCGTTTAATATCTCGGTAGACCTTGATACCGAGACACTCGCCCGGTTACGCATTGCATACGAGAAGCCCTATTTTGCGAAAGTGCGTCTTTTGTTTGACAAACAACCTGAGCCGCGCGAAATCTATCTGGGTTCTGTGGGAGTACAGGATGAACGACATCGTCAGCTTATTGTGGACTGGCGTTCTCCCGTGGCAGAAACATATTATAATCAGCAGACCGGTCCCATGTCTTACTGGGCAAACGGCAAAGAGGTGCACACCGTTCTTGAGCTTCGCAGGCAGTTTGACGTAAAACGCGATAAGCTCAAATCATACTTTGATACCACAGTTGCTATTGAAGATCCGCTTTTGCTGTCCTCTTTGAATCATAACCGTACGGCACAGTTGCAGGCAATTACCGCGACCATCCAGCGTGAGCAGAATGCCATTGTGCGTCACGAGGACGTTCCGGCTCTTTTGGTGCGCGGTGTTGCGGGAAGTGGCAAGACATCTGTTATGCTTCAGCGCATTGCGTATTTGCTGTTTCACCAGCGTGAGACTTTGCGCGCTGATCATGTGTATCTTATTACGCCAAATCCGGTTTTTGAGCGCTATATCAGGGGGGTGCTGCCTGATCTCGGAGAGAAGAATCCTCATACGCTCCGTTGGGAGCAGCTTATGGAGCGCATTGGTCCCGGTGACCGCGCGCTGGGAGATGAGGTTTCTCCTGAGGTCCTTGAGCAAATTGATCATGCAGCGAAACATATCAAGCTATTTCAGGAAGATATTACTGATATCTCGGTTGACGGACGTGTATTACTCACACTTTCCCAGGTTTGGCGTACGGTTGAGAAATATGCCAAAAAGGTGGGCATAGGACCTCGTCTTGTGAATTTGGTAGAAGATGATCTTCTCGAGAAACTCGAGCGCAGAATTCTCCAGCTCTCTCGTACGGAGGGTGTACATGACGAGGTTTTAGCGCTTGATGCAGATGAACAGGATCGCATTTTTGCCAAACCCGTGGTTTTTGTAGACGAAGATGAGATTAATGATCTTGCCCGCGAATACTTGGAAGATGTCTGCAAACCTGCCTTTAGCTACATCGAAAATGCCCAATGGCTCAAGTTTGACCGCATTGGCATGCGCATTCTCAATAAGCTCAGTCTCACGGGCGCCGAATGGCTCTACCTCAAAATGGCACTCACCGGTAAGGTTGATACAACCACTAAATATGTGATGGTTGATGAGGTTCAGGATTACACCCAAACTCAGCTCATGGTACTGGCCCGATACTTCAGTAAAGCTCACTTTTTATTGCTTGGTGATCCTCACCAGGCAATCTATAGTTCGAGCGCCGGTTTTGACCAGATTAAAGAGGTTTTTACTATGGCGCGCGGTGGTGTGACCGAGTGCAAACTTATGACAAGCTACCGCTCTTCGCCCGAGATAACCTCTCTCTTTGCAAAATTACTTCCCGAGCAGGAACGTATTGAAGTATCGAGTGTTCAGAGACCGGGAACCGAGCCTCATATTGCAGCTTTTGCCTCGGCAGATGCGTATCTTAATGCACTTGTGCAGGAAATCAAACGCCTGACAGCACAAGAAGGACTTACTGCCGTTATTACGGCCAATCGTAAAAGACTCCAGTGGTTAGAAAAACAGCTGATACAACTCATGGATGAGGCGATACCTGTACGTATTGATGAAGGTGGGGAACTTCCTACACACGGCGCTGTTCTCTTGGACTTAAAGCTTGCAAAAGGCCTTGAATTTGACCGTGTTATTATTGCGGACGCTCAGGCAGAAGAATACGGTGCAGATGATCTTTCCCGTCGCAGGCTTTATACGGCAATATCACGAGCTACAAAAGAAGTATCTATTGTGGCGCAGGGAGAACTTACACCTCTGCTGGGCTTGTAATAATATCGTCAAAACCGCTTATTACCTGTGATTCAATGTCCTCTATGGGCACATAGCCAAAGCAGGCAAGGATGCCTCGGGCATCTGCCTGGCCAAGCGCCTGGACAAAGGAATCAAAGCGCAGGCGCGCTGTGTCCCTTTCATCTGACAAGTAGCAGTGTTCAACTACCAACCCCGGGAGGCCTTCGCGTCGTGCTATCCGCGTAATGGCGTAGTAGTCTGTGACGTCAAGTCCGTCGTCGTAGCGATAACGCTCCCATTCTTCTTCTGATGAACATGTATCGTGAAAGAGAAGAGCTTCTCTGACTCCGTTACTTCTGAGGCCAAGACCAATAAGCTCAGATAATATGCATTCTGCGGCATATTTGCCAAGCGGAACGGTCTGTTCGATCATCCAGGTATTTGTTGAATTGGGATAATATATTGTGGCGCCATGCTCGGTAGTTTCGTCAAGGTTGTCGATGTGGAGGCTGACGAGAAGATCTGCATCAACCGATACTGCATATTCTACGCGCTCCGGGAGCGTCATGTCATAGTCGCCCGTACGGGTTAAATACACCTTGATATCGGGACATTTCTCAAGTTCTTCTTTGCAATACTGTGCAACGCGGAGTGTCAGGTCTTTTTCTTCGAGCTCATCAGCCCAAGCACCGGAGTCTTCTCCACCGTGTCCCGGGTCAAGCACAATGCAGAGAACATTATCTTCTCCAATGCTGAACTGTGATGGCGTTTTGACATATGCTGTGGTTTGTTTGGGCAGGTTAATCTGCGGAACAACCTGCTGCTGTTGAACGGGCTGTTCCTGAACTTCTTCCTGAGGTTCTTCTTTTGGTCCTGAGCAACAAGTAGCTATAAGGATAGTGAGGACAATGAGAATAAGGAGCGCGCCTGCAATAGCATAGATACGGTTGTTCAAGAAGAATGTGATAATGCGCGTTATGAGAGTATCAGAAGCGTTATTCTTAGCCGAGGCAGCCCCTCTTGTTTTATGGGCATCTATTTCGCGCGGGGTGATTCCGCGGGCAGTGGGCCTATGACGTACGCGTAATTCAGAACTTGAGATGCCTCTCTTACTGTTTTGCGCTGAACCCGAGCGGTTAGAACCGGACGTCTGACCGGCCTTGCCGGTATTTGTTTTCTGCGACGTGTTGCGTTTCTCGGATGTGCGTGACATGGTGTTTCTACTTTGCTTCGCAGCTCAACAGGTTTTTAAGATCAAATTCCGCAAGTACGGTTTTGAGCATCAAATCTACGTCTTCAAGCCCAAGATGCCGCTCGTTTTCATTGGCAGCAAGCACGCCGCGCCTTCTTGCCCAGTTTTCGAGTTTTGTGGGCCCTTCTTCATGATGCATGCCCGCGACTTCGAGATCCAGGCTTTTACAGATGTCTTTAGTATCAATAATGGTAATCAGTCCCTGACGGCGCGCTTCGGCATAACCGTCAAGATGAAGCATAAACCAGCTGTCTTCAAACGCCGCATTGTGGGCCATCATGGGGCATGAGGTAAGAATGGTCAAAAGTTCGGCTTGTAACCCGCGGTTTTCTCTGAAGGGAAGCGTATTCTCGACATCGCTCCATTGAATATGATGGATTTCTGCAAGCGGGACGCCTGACTCTTTATACATATCAGGAATTCCGCAATACTCTGAATGCGGAAACTCGGGCTGTGCGTTTTTCTCGAGTACGAGAAATTCCCAGCCAATGTTTACAATATAGCCACGGTCAGGGTCGGTTGCGGTTGTTTCGATATCAACTCCCACAACCGTCGCATATACAGGAGCTGAGGTATATGCAAGTCCCAGTTGGTTTTTGTCGCCTGAGGTATCGCGGATAACATCTTTGAGCTTACGGCCCTGGAGCGCCGCTACTCCTGCAAAGATTTCTTCGTCTTTAAGACCGCGCGATAGATTAGAACTGTGAGTACTTTGCAGCCTTGCTGCTCCAATAACATCGCAAAGCGCTCGGTTACGGTCAGCAAGTGCACGTGTACACCCAAAATCAAACGGAGCAGGTTGCCCTGAACTCTCGAGCCATGCTTCGCGCATTGTATGAATTGCCTGTTCATTGCGTTGTCGCTCGGTTTGCATGGCGTCGTAGCCGCTTGCGTACAAAAACTCAGGCATCATATATGTTGTTGCATGCTCAAGAGCTTGGTTGAGATCCATCAACGTTCCTTTGGATTACCGAGAAAACAGAATAAGAGCCTGAGTATAGTACAACCAACTCAGGCTCTTATTGTTACACGCACATTAATGATGGAATAGCCTCATTCCGGTAAATGCCATGACAATTCCATAACGGTTGCATGTGTCAATAACATGGTCATCTCTGATGGATCCGCCGGGCTCTGCAATATAAGCTACGCCGCTCTTGCGGGCACGCTCAACATTGTCACCAAAGGGGAAGAAAGCATCGCTGCCCAAAGCTACGCCGCTCTGAGTTGCAATCCAGGCTTTTTTCTCTTCCATGGTAAGAACATCAGGCCGTACGGTAAAGACTTCCTGCCATGCGCCGTCGCGAAGCACGTCATCATGCTCTTCAGAAATATATACGTCAATGGCATTGTCGCGAGCGGGGCGCCCGATTCCCTCAATAAACGGAAGCTCGAGAACCTTTGGATGCTGACGCAGATAATACGTATCAGCTTTGTTGCCTGCAAGACGAGTGCAGTGAATACGCGACTGCTGGCCTGCACCAACGCCTACTGTCTGCCCGTCTTTTGCGTAGCATACCGAGTTTGATTGTGTGTATTTAAGTGTAATAAGAGCCAGTACCAGGTCATCCTTTGCAGAAGCAGGGAACTCTTTGGCTTCAGTTACAATGTTCTCAAGCTGCGAAGCATCAATGCGGTAATTATTGCGGCCCTGTTCAAAACAAATACCATAAATAAGGCGCTGCTCAAGCGGGTCGGGTTCATAGGATTCATCCATTTGGATAACAGTGTATCCGCCCTTGCGCTTAGTCTTGAGAATTTCGAGAGCCTCAGGGGTATATGCAGGAGCAATAACACCGTCAGAAACTTCAAGCTTAATGAGGTTAGCAGTCTCTGCATCACAGGTATCAGAGAGAGCAACCCAGTCGCCATAGCTGCATAAGCGATCAGCGCCACGGGCACGTGCATATGCGCAGGCGAGCGGGGAGAGCTCCATACCCTCTACAAAGAGCGCTTTCTTCTCGACGTCAGACAGAGGGAGTCCTAGCGCTGCGCCGGCCGGAGAAACATGTTTAAAAGAAGCCGCAGCGGGTTTGCCGGTTGCCTCTTTAAGCTCTTTTACAAGCTGCCAGCTGTTAAACGCATCTATGAAATTAATATAGCCCGGCCGTCCGTTAAGAACCTCAATGGGGAGGTCGCCTCCGTCTTTCATAAAGATACGCGAAGGCTTTTGATTGGGATTGCAGCCATACTTCAGTGCAAGTTCGTTCATGGGAGTACTCCTTGTCAAACGTGCTCAACAATAATTCGATCATGGCTAAACGCATACGCATAATAGAATATCATTATGTCTTGCATTTTTAAACATGCCACACGATAAATGGCAAATGTTTCCTCGGGTACGGTTCTTACGATAGGGCGACAGGGTGTTTTTGGGTTAGAAGTTTGTTAACAATATTAAATGTACATATTGCATAGGTATACTTTAACATATCGGTTTTAAGCGAACGGTTGATGAAGTAGAGGGGGCAGCGCTTACCATGGGGGCATTCTTTGGAGCCGCTTCAAAGCGTGATGTTGCATTGGATGTATTTTTTGGAGTCGACTATCACTCCCATTTGGGAACAAAGCGTGCCGGTATGGTGGTGTGGGATCCTCAAGAAGGATTCCAGCGCCAGATTCACTCAATTGAGAATACTCCGTTCAGAACAAAGTTCGAAGAAGATCTCAACAAGTTTAAAGGATGTTCAGCTATTGGCTGTATCAGCGACTCAGACCCTCAGCCGCTGCTTGTGCGCTCACACCTTGGCGTTTATGCGCTCTCAACGGTAGGCGCTATTGGTAATACCGAGAAACTCGTGGAGAAGTTTTCTGATGCCGGCATGCAGTTCATGGCATTAAGCTCGGGCGGTGTGAATGCAACCGAGCTTGTGGCGGCGCTTATAAACACTCAGCCTGACATCGTGAGCGGTATTTTATATGCCCAGGAGCAGATTGAAGGCTCTCTTACCTTGCTTATTATGACAGCTCAAGGCGAGCTTATTGCGGCCCGCGACCGTATGGGCAGGCTGCCTGTTCTGATTGGTAAAGATGACGGCGGCTATTGTGTAACGTTTGAGTCATTTGCCTATGGCAAACTTGGCTATGTAAGTGCTTATGAGCTTGGCTCGGGCGAGATTGTGCGCATAACCGCAGAAGGTTTTGAGACACTTTCGCCTGCACGTGATGAAATGCGTATTTGTGCTTTCCTGTGGGTATATTACGGATATCCCAATTCAAACTATGAGGGCGTTAACGTTGAGGTTATGCGCTATCGCAACGGCGCCATTATGGCACGGGATGAAGCAGAACGCGGGCTTGTGCCTGATGTTGACTATGTAGCAGGTGTGCCTGATTCAGGTCTTCCTCATGGTATTGGCTATGCCACACAAAGCGGCAGGCCGTTTGCACGTCCGTTTGTAAAATACACTCCAACGTGGCCTCGCTCGTTTATGCCGGCAAACCAAGAAGTTCGCAACCGTGTTGCAAAAATGAAGCAAATCCCCGTTCCTGAGCTTATTGCAGGCAAGAAGCTTCTCTTTGTGGATGACTCGATTGTGCGTGGAACTCAGCTTCGCGAAACCGTAGACTTCTTGTATGGCGCCGGTGCGGCAGAGGTTCACATGCGGTCAGCCTGCCCGCCCATCATGTATGGCTGTAAGTACCTCTCATTCTCACGCAGCAACTCGGACTACGAGCTTATCGCACGCCGTAAGATCAAAGAACTCGAAGGTACAGAAGGCGAAGATCATATAGAAGAATATGCCGACAGCCGTACTGAGCGTGGAACCTGCATGCTCAAAGCCATTTGCAGCGAAATGGGTTTTGACTCTTTGAACTATCAAACCCTTGACGGTATGCTCGAAGCTATTGGAATTGATCGCAAAAAGATTTGTACCTACTGCTGGAATGGCAAACAGTAAGCCGTTTAAATACATTGGCTGTATTTGTATCAACCACACAGGTTAAAACTTATAACCTGTGTGGTTGATTTTTATTAGTATTGTCCGTTATTAAAGATTTCGTACGTGTATGTATAGACAGGCAGCATCCAGCCCTTGCTGCTGAGCGCTGCGTCACAGAAGCACGCTTCGCCGGTGTGGTTTGTTACAAAGGTAAGCCCGTGGACACCCCAGTTGCCGCTTTGGCGGAGAATATTGCATGGTTCTGCATGAACGTCCTGGTAACCAAAATATTTGAGCACATACTCAACAAAGGCGCTGAACTCATAGCAGTTGCCGCTTGAGTACCAGTAGAGTTGTTTTGCATACTGGATTGACCAGTTGGGACCGTCAAAGTACTGGTTGTTGTCGCGTTCTACCGGCTCGGTCCAAGAGACATGCAAATACGTATTATAAGCATTGTCAGAAAAGTCAAGGTCAGGACTGCTCCAGCGGTCACAGTAATCCTTGATCATGCAGTCCAGCTCATAGTCGCCCGAGCTAAAATAACCTTCCGGGCGCCACGGGTCTTCTACACCCAGATATGTGCCGTCAGCTGCATATACTGTTGCGACTTCAGGCGGGTAACAAAGGCCGGTATCAGGGTCAAAGTAGGGATCAGAATAATCGGGGGAGACCACATAGGTATCTTCTTCTTGTGCGGATTCCTCTTGAGGCGGAACCTCCGGCTGGATTATGACGGGCATGTTTTGCTCAGTAACAAGGGTTGATGTTAAAGACTCAAGGGCATCAAGCGCTTCTTGAGTTGAAGTATCTTCTGTGGGCGAGGCATCTTGAGGTTCAGATGGCTGAGGGGTGCATCCCGTTACGTAAACAACGGCAGGCACGGCAATTGACAATGCAACAATTCCTGCAATGAAATGTTTAAGGTATTTCTTTTGCCGAGATTCATCATCAACCGGAGCGTAATTTATCTTCACAGCGGCCTCCTAAAACTGGTTATAAATGAAATCTGCCGTTGAACCTAATCCGGAGAATACATTGAATGCGAGAATTCCCAAAAGTGCGGCGGCAACACCAATGCCGGTGATTACAGAAGCGCTCATATTATGAGCATCTGCCCATGCAGAAACCGCAGTACACAGGGACTTCCAAGAGAAGGAAGGCTGTTTTGAAGGTGTCTTGGAAGCGGCGGACGATGTTGCTGCCTGTTTGTTTTCTTCCATAGACTAAACCTCCTTTGCGAAGTTCCAGAGAGCTTCTTCAATATCTACCCAGCCTGTCCAGCCAAAGTGGACAATATCATACAGGAAGTATTTCTCGTACTCACGTGAACTGAAATCAGCAACGGTAGCGCCATGCTCTTCACACACCGTTTTAATATGCTCGTAGCATGATACGCGGGTATCTTGGCTGATGCCAATATAATCATAATAATCTCCGTGAACGGGAGAAATGATAACCATAACTTGGAGTCCGCAACTTTGGGCGACATCCAAAAAACAGGCTAAGTCGTCATATTCCGGCGTTTGCGAGTATGTCTCGTCCGCGCGATAATTCTCAATGGAACCAAGTACGGGGGCAAGCTGGCGGGTATAAAAAGCGTCCTCGAGACCCCAGTCATTGGTTGAGACATGCTTGGAGGCATCTACCAGCGCTTGTTCACGTAAAGATACAAAATCCGGTTGTTCAAGGGGGTCATCAGAGACAAGGCTTATGCCGCGAGATCGAATACTCGCGAGGTCTTGTCGCAAATGAATGTCATCAATAGCACTAAATACCGCATTGTTTACCATATCATGGGGCAGCGTACTCTCCGCAGCATACAGATGCGCTTCGTCAACGCCCTGAGCCTCCAGCCTGTCACGAACATATGATTTTACGGGATCAGGGATTTGAGGATTTTGACAAAACTCTGAATACAGCGCATATGAGAAACGGGCATTAAACGTATCAGCATCAAGCCCGCCGTCAACAAACCAAACAGGCGATACTATGAGTGCGACTTTGCCAAAGGGGATCTCTTGAGACGCCAGCGCTCCCAGGGCGATTGCATGCCACAGGCTCTGGTCATATGCTTCGCCCACCAGAGAAAGCTGAAGTCCGTAGTTGGTAGCCCCAAATACCTGAGACGGCATTTCTTCTACCAAACGTACCGGTGTGGAGAATTCAGAAGACCCAAAGACATAAAGGGTGTCGCTTGTAGCCGTTGCACGCAAAAAGGCGGTGCTTGCTGATTTGGCGCCTGAGTATAAATAGCCGTAATTTTTGTCTGCACTGTGAGTGGCTTGGGCGGGCAGCGCTAAAAACAGAGCCGCGACACAAGCAGCCGCAACACAAAAGCCAATTACTATGGCTATCAGTCTGGTTTGGATATGCCGGGCTTCTGCAGGCATAAACGCCGGACTCCTTTCGCAAATCTTTGGGCAAATACCGTTTTTGTTACAGGCGTTCTACGGTACGGTCAATAATCTTCTGAAGCGTATTCATTTCTTCGCGTTCAAGCTCGGTGGGAGCAATATGCACGCCAAAGCGGTCTTCGAGCGAAACAAGCAGTTCAATAGCGCTCAAAGAGTCGAGAATGCCTTCTTCGAACAGATCGGCATCAGGATATTCCCTAACTTCTTCTTCTCCCGTGATCTCAATAACAAGATCAATGATTTGTTCTGAAATATCTGCGGAACTCATATGTACTTCCTCCTCAACCTATACATAAATAGGGTTAAAAACCTGGCCGCTAAAGAGCGCGAGACCAAAAAATACCGCAATCATAGTAATAGCCCATGTCATGAGCTTAAACCACGTTTGCTTGCGGTGTGCTTTGTAAAACTTTGACTTCTTTTGATAGGTTTCACAAGCTGCAAGCAAAAGACCGTGATAGATACCGTACGTTATGTTTGCCAGGCTAATGCCGTGCCAAACACCCATGAGGGTCATATTCAGAATAAATCCGAGATTGGCAACGGTGAGGCGGCTCTTAAAGATCTTATTGCGCATTGCCCACCCCGAGAAGCGCATAAACACAAAATCGCGCAACCAGGTAGAAAGCGATATATGCCAGCGGTTCCAAAGTCTTTAATATCGAGGGCCGCAAACGGAGCTTTAAAATTGCGCGGAACATCAATTCCCAGCGCATAACCAACACCCATTGCCATATGGGAATAGCCGGCAAAATCAAAGAACATATACAAGCCGTAGGCAAACGCATACACTATTTGCGTGAGTACAAATGTGAGCGTGCTTGAGGTGCCAATGGCGCTTGGTGCAAACCACATAAGCCAGCTTGCGCATGCAGCGCCAATAAATTTGTAAAGTGCTCCCAATATGAGCCATCCAATACCCCTGTAGAGCATTGTGAGATATTCATGTTTTGCGAGTGTTTGCGCAATGTCGGCAGAAAAGCGTCTGCTTCTGAGAATGGGCCCGCTTGTAAAGGTGGGGAAGAATACCAAAAAATACAGGTAGTCTATGACCTTGAAGTCTTTAATGAGCCCGTCTCGAATCTCAATAAGCACCTGGACGGCTTTAAAAGTGATGTATGAAATACCAATAAAGCCCAAAAACCCCGGCATAAATACAATGCCTATTTTATAGATTACAAGCGGTGCAATCTGAAGCGCCAGGGCAATGCGATAACACAAAACCGCTTTAGGGGCATTTTGAGTAAATTGGCGCTGAATCCACATCATGAGAGCTACAGATCCGGCCAAATAGCATAGTAAATAAATAAGGCTTTGCGGTGTGCGGGCAAACAAAGCTCCCAAAAACAAGAGTGAGCATATAAATCCCCAGGGTGCAAGCGGTTTTTCGCGAATTCCGAGCACACATGCTATGCCTATCACCGGGATAAGCGCAATAAAAAATGCCGGTTCGGTAAAAAAGCCCATGCGCTATGCTCCAATCAGCGGGGCAAGCATTTTACGGCTTGCGCATGCGCGAACGGGGCCTGGGGAGTATATACCATACACTGCCGGTCCTTACTGGTTGATGGCGGGAAGGTCATCTCCGTAGCAAGCTGCCTGCTCATCCTCATCAAATTCAAGTGTTGTAGAAGCAGGGGCTGTTTGTAAATCTGTGTTTGCAGTATTGTTGTTTTGGTTTTCGCCGTTGTCGCAGCCTGCGAACAGGCATGCGCTTAAAGCTATAACAATCAGAGCTGCATGAGGAGCCAAAGAGCGGAATTTCATGTAATGTCACACCTTACATCAGAACACGGTTTATAAACTGTAACGTACATAATACGTTGATAATCCAGCGGCATATGTGGCAATTATGTACCTTGCTGAAAACACATCACAAATCAAGATATATTATTGACATATGAACATACGTTCATATAATCAAATATTAAGAAAACAGGATGGCTGTCAAAACAGCCCGGTTTGAGTTTAAGACTAAGGAGGTGCACATGGCAATTCAGGAGGACATACAAAATGAGAGAATACCGTCAGACAGCGAGTATCGGACAGATACCGTGTCCCAAAACGCAGGACAAACATCGCCTTCAGAGGCGCTGCCTGATGAAGAACTTCTCTATGATTTGGCTGATCTTTTTAAAGTCTTCAGCGATACAACCCGTATTAAGGTTCTCTATGCCCTTATGGGAGGCGAGCTCTGTGTGGCCGATATTGCCGAGATAACCGGATCAACACAAAGTGCGGTTTCTCATCAGTTAAGGATTCTTAAGCAGGCCCGTCTCGTAAAGTTTAGGCGCGAAGGCCGCAATATTGTATACACCTTGGCAGACGAGCACGTTCATACCATGCTTGCTCAAGGTATGGATCATATTTGTGAGTAACAGTATCTATGCAAGGAGATGCATTATGAAAAAAGTTTTTAAGCTTGAAGGAGAAATCTGCTCCAACTGTGCGGCAAAGATCGAAAACGGTATTCAAAAGCTCGACGGTGTTCAGAGCGTTCATGTAAATGCTCTAACGCTCAAATGGACCCTTGAAGCAGATGATGACAAGTTTGACGGTATTGTGAGCGAATCGATTAAGATTTTTAACAAAGTCGAGCCCGACTGTGAAGTTATACGGTAATTAAAAGGCAAGGTTTTAATCTATGGTTTTGCAAAACCTTAACAAAAAGCAACGCGCCTGGTTACAGCGTATTCTTATTGCGCTGGTTCTCTTAGTGGCATGCATTTTGATGTCCCACTTTCAAGTGCCCGAGAAGCTCGTGGGAGAGCAGGCGGCCGTATACCTGGAATTTGTGCTCTTCCTTGTGCCGTATCTCATAGCCGGTTATGACGTGCTGCTCAAAGCGGCAAGAAATATTGGTCATGGGCAGGTGTTTGACGAGAATTTTCTGATGAGCATTGCAAGCCTTGGCGCTTTTGCTTTGGTGTTTTTTCCCGAGAGCGAACCTCATTTTTCAGAAGGCGCCGCCGTTATGATCTTTTACCAGGTGGGGGAGCTTTTCCAGAGCTATGCTGTGAGCAAATCACGCAAGTCTATTGCAAATATGATGGATATTGCCCCTTTGTTTGCAACGGTAAAACGCAACGGTGTTTTGGAAGAAGTTGATCCCGGCGAAGTTCTTCCCGGTGAGGTCATTGTTGTTAAACCGGGAGAAAAGATTGCGCTTGACGGCGTTGTACTCGAAGGTTCTTCTCAGCTTGATACCTCGGCATTAACCGGCGAGTCTCAGCCGAGAAGCGCCTGTGAAGGCGATGAGGTTATCTCGGGCTGCATCAATTTACGCGGCGCTTTAAGTATCAAGGTAACAAAACCGTATGAGGAATCTACGGTAGCCCGTATATTGGAGCTTGTGGAGTCGGCAAGCGAGCGTAAAGCCCGCACAGAGAATTTCATTACGCGGTTTGCACGTTACTATACGCCCGCAGTCGTGACAATAGCGCTGCTTTTGGCTGTTTTGCCTCCGTTATTAGCCGGGCTTCCCTGGAATACCTGGATTGAGCGCGGCCTTATATTCTTGGTAGTATCGTGCCCTTGCGCACTTGTTATCAGCGTGCCTTTGTCGTTCTTTGGCGGTATAGGCGGGGCTTCAAGGCATGGCATTCTTGTAAAGGGCGGTAATTATCTCGAAGCTTTGGCTCAGGTAGATACTGTTGCGTTTGATAAAACGGGCACGCTTACTTGCGGTACGTTTGAGGTGATAGAGACAATTCCCGCAGGGGATATGAGCACAGAAGTACTTCTCGACTATGCCGCTCATGCCGAGAGTATGTCAACGCACCCGTTGGCGGTTTCTATCAGAAAAGCCTATGGGCTGCCTATTGCAAGCGAGCGGATAACTGACGCAAAAGAGCAGGGCGGATACGGCGTTGAAGCAATTATTGACGGGCAGAACGTTTTGGTGGGAAGCCATGGTTTTCTCATGCGCGAGGGTATAGAGGTTACTCAGCTCAAAACGCATGCTACCGTTGTGTATGTAGCGGTCAACAGAGTCTATGCAGGCGCTGTTTTGGTAGCAGACGAGGTGAAGCCAAGCGCCTCGCAAGCCATAGAGCAGCTCCATGGTGTGGGTATTCAAGAGATTATTATGCTCACCGGAGATCGCGGAGAAGTTGCCGAGGCTATAGCCAAGAAGCTTGATATTGATTCTTATTATGCCGAGCTTTTGCCTCAGCAAAAAGTTGAGCATGTAGAACGGCTGATCGCAGAAGAACAGCCCGGTAAAGCGCTTGCATTTGTTGGCGACGGTATTAATGATGCCCCGGTTTTAATGCGTGCTGATGTGGGTATTGCCATGGGAGCGCTTGGCTCGGATGCTGCAATAGAAGCGGCAGATGTTGTACTCATGGATGATAATCCCACAAAAATCGCTGTCGCCGTTAAGCTTGCCCAAAAAACAATGCGTATTGTGCGCGAAAACATTATATTCGCTCTTACGGTAAAGTTTTTGGTGTTGATTCTGGCGGCCGTAGGCATAGCAAATATGTGGCTTGCGGTCTTCGCTGATGTTGGCGTTGCAATTCTTGCTATCATTAATGCTATGCGCTGTATGCGCTTGTAAGCACAATGAAGCATAGGAGTAGCTGCGTATGAAGATTTCTCATGCGATTTTGCATGTTTTTGATTTTGAGGCAGGAACCTGTTTGTTTTCCGAGCGGGAGCTTGACTTAGACGACAGGCCCACAAAGTCGTTTGTTCAGCGGCATATGCGCAAAATTCTCTCGAGCGAGCAAAGCCGCCACGGAGAGTTTTTGCCGCAAAGCACAACCAAAGCCGCCATTGAGAGTTATAACGATCATGATACTGATTTTTATGACGTAGCTTATAACCTTACCTGCGATTTGTTTGAAGCGCTTCGCCGCGGAGAAGATCTTGAGCCCTATGATGTGCTCGTGGTTGATTTTGAAGAGAAGAGCGCTGCTTCAGACTCAAAAACCGGTATTAATGTTGCCGGTTCTTATGAGGGCGGAGATGCGGCCGACTTTGCAGATGCCGTTGACGTTGCGCTACAGAATGCACTTGATGCAGCTTTTGAGGGCAAAACAGACCGCTATATTGCTCTTGTTTTACTTCCTCGTAAGCTGTCTTTTGTACACACGGTGCGCCATGTTGACGGTGTTGCGGTTAATACGGTTACGCGTCATGATGCGACGCTGCCAAATCCCTCGCAAAAAGTTGATACCTATGCGCTTATCAATCTCGAAACACTTGCCATTGATTATGGCGACAAACCGCGAACGGTTGCCGGTGCAGAGGTAAATATTCTGCAGACACATGTGCTTATGTGTACAACCCACGAGTCAACAAAAGAGGTTGTTCATAAGGTTAGCAGTATTGTCGAAACCGTAGCGCATGAATTTGGCGCCAACTCTGCCCGTGTTTTATCACGTGCCAAAGCCTATATTCGTGATTCTGCATCATCCGAGAGTTTCTCGCCCACTCATCTGGGTGAGAAGGTATTTGAAGACGAGCCGCAAATGCTCGAGAGCTATGAAGAAAAAACCCGAGCTCAGTCTTTGCCTGATCGCGTTGGGATTCATAAAAGCTCCGCTCACCGTATGGGAGCAACGCATCATATCAAAACAAATACCGGTATTGATATTACATTCCCTACAGAATTCAGCGACAATGAAGACTATCTCGCGTTTATGCGCCAGCCCGACGGTACCCTGACCATTGAGATTCGCGGCGTCAGTTCGCTTATGAATAAATAGCAGGTTCTATGTTAATCTTATAATATGCGATCCTCTGCCTTATTGGGCGGTATCATAATCTATTGCATTAAATGCTGGCAAAGCCCGGCAATACGTCAGGTTTTAAAGGAGAGTTGTTATGAATAAAGCTGTTCGTGTTGGAGATGTGTGTTGTCTTGCAGATGACGCATGTCTCAGCCTTCAGGTTTCTGAGCGTATGGCTACCAAAGGCCCATATCCTTTGTATGCCGAGAATTGCAGCGTATCTTTTATTGATGATTATGCCCTCGAGGCCGGCGGAACAATTATGGTTTCTGCTTTGGGACAGGTGCTTACAAGCCAGGGGACACTCGTATCAATTCTGGAGCCCAACCGTTGCTCTGCGACATAACATGTGCATGCGCTTATCCCCAATGATCCTCAAGATGCACGTTATATTTGGAGGGTGCTTACCACAACTCCAAAAGCATCCATGAGCGTTATGGGTACCAGCCAGCTGCGTGAGATCTCGGGACCGGGTCTTTTGGCAATCGCTATCCCGTGGCCAAAGAAACAGGTAAGGGATGCTTTTGTTGCTGCGCTTGACGAGGCTGACAAGCATGCCCTTGAACTCGACGAACGTATACCCAACCTTCTTGAAGAGGGAGATGAACTCTTTAAGAGTATTATCAAATCAAGCGATGATGCAAAGGTTGCGTGCGAAGAGGTCATTACCTGGCATGAGGGAACAGATGTTCCGGCTCAGGACCGCGATCCTTCCAAACCGGCCCGCATAGAAGGTCCTCACGGCAAGCTTGGTTGTTGTGACGAAATACTTGTTGACGGTAGAGTAATAGCGGTTGGTCCTGCAGGCCGCAGGCTTTTGGCACATCCCGTAACAGGTCCTCTGCACCCCATCAAAGAAATGCGCTATGCGGCTGAGGCAGATTGCCAAATCCCCTTTGAAGTTGCATTCTTTGCTTTGCGCGATGCAGGGTTGTTTGACCGTCTCCGTTTGCGTGGAGAGCAGCTTAACGCCCCCATTCTTGCAGCAGATAACCTTGGCTCCGTTGAGCTTTGCATTGGTACCCCCGAGGCTCGTGCAGAGTTTGCCGAGAAGGCCAAGAGTATTATCAAGGCTATCTGCGATACTGATCTCGAGAGCGAACAAGCCGTACTCGACAGGCATGCAATGATTCGCTTCTACTACACCAACGAGACCATGGAAGGTTATGAAGCTACTCGTGATGAGCTGCCGGCCAAGCGCAGGGATTCTAAGACATATGAAAAAGCTCAGCGCGATGTAGCAGCCCTTATTGAGGAGACAAAAAAGCAGGCGGCTCCCGGACTTGCATTGCAAAGCTGGCAAAAAGCCGCGCTCGGCAGTTTTGCCGCAATTCTTGCGGACAATGCCTTTGATTTGAGCCCTGATGATGCGGCTTGGGAACTTGCTCCTTTGGCATGCATCAGAGCTTGTGCGTCTGATGCGTCCTGGCAGGCGATTGTTGTGGCTGCCAAAGAAGAAGGAGCGCCGCATCTGGTTGAGACATTGGATACATGTATAAATGATCTGGCTGAGACTGATGATTTATTGACGTTCTTACCAAACCTGTCATACCAAAGCTCATTGCTCCAGCCTGCTCAGATTGCGCAGTGGATTGGCGAGCTTGACGCAATTGATGCCAATACCATTACCGGGAGTCAAATACGAGCTTTGTTTGCACTTGAGTCCGGGTGCACCCCGCTGCCGTCTGAGGCCCTTGCAATCGCGGGTTCAATTTTGGCCGCTTTGGCACAAAAACAAAAAACACCTCTTGAAGCCGCATATGTCCCCACAGAAGCCGCAAGCGGCATCATAGACGAGTGTTCGCGCGTTTTACCGAGTGTTACTATTCGCGCCCAATTTGATGATTTTTCGCATATGCTGGCTGCTGCAATGGTGAGAGCGGTAGAGCTCAGGAATGAGGCTGACACTCGTGGCGGCCTGGGTGCAAGCGCCGGGAATGCTCTTGTTACCGATGATTTTGCAGATTGGAATACGCCGCTTGTATTTGCGGCATTGCCTGCCAATATGGGCGACTGGACAGAAGGTACAAAGCTCGAAAAAGAAGATCCCAGATGGATGCTTGGTGTGCCCCCGCGCAATAAGTCCTCGTTTGCCTGGCTTGAGCACAGTCTCTCACATATGGAGAAAGGCGGCGCTTGCGTATTGGTGGTCGAGAACCAGATTCTGCATTCAAGCGTAGGCTCGCAAAAGAATCTCCGCGAAGCTCTGGCACAAAGCGGCCGCGTACAAATGGTTGTTGCCCTGCCTGCAAGAATTTGGCCGGAGCATAAGACGGCACGTTCAATTATTGTTCTTGGAGATGAGAGTGCCGATGTTTCCTGTCTTATGGTGAGCTTGCTTGATGTTGCCAAAGAAGCAGAATCCCTGGGAATGCCGGGCAACCTTCGCAGGATTCCACAAAACGTTGCGGATGAAGTACAAAAGATTTGTTCGGCTTGGTTGCTTGACTCTAAGGTTTTGGTAACAGATATACCGGTTGCTGCGATCGATGCTGCCGCAATTGCACAACACGATTACTCGCTCGCTCCTTGGGAGTATGCATAATATGTGAACGTTTGCCGTGTAGCTATGTTGTTTGCTGAAAAATACCTCAAAATATTTTCTTTGGTTATACAATGAGCAGCAAATAATGCTATATATACGGTACTATATGCATGTGAAAGATTTACCGGTATGGTTTGGTCTTAGGAGTGGCATCTTACAGATGCCGGGGAAAGGGGATTGTTATGCAGTCTTTTAGCGATCGCATAGGCTGGGCACGCTGGGGCCTTCTGATTGGTGCTGCGCTTTTGGTAGTTATGGGTGTGCTGTGTTTTGTTGCCCACGGCATTATGCCGCACGCAATGCATAACACCGGTTTGCCTTCAGGATATCCTACAGGTGAACTTATTGGTGCACTGGCAATGGCTGTTGTCGGAATCAGCCACGTTGCCGCTTATTATTTGGCCGGCGGTTCAAAGAATCTTGGCGGATGGCTTATTCTTGAGGGCATTATGGCGCTTGCTGCATGTATTGCCTGCCTGGTTGATCCAATGCTTGGCACCTTCTCATATGAATGGGTAATTGCTGTATTCATTGCTCTGCTTGGTGTTATGGTCTTTTTGAGCGGTGTGTGCGGCGGCCGCGTTATTGGCTTCAAGGGTTGGATGATTGAGGCCGGTCTTGGCATTGTTCTTGTATGCCTTGGTTTGGGTGTTGTTATTAACTCCGCATATGCAGCGACATTGGCCGGTATTGCATTCTTTGTATATGCCGGTGTTATACTTGTACAGGTCTTTATGCCAAGCGATCTCAAGCTTAAGTACTAATGGTTAAGCTTTAGTCATTGATTGTATTGTTTTTAAACTGATTAAAACAGCCACGGAGACGTGGCTGTTTTTGTATATTCATTCATCAACACACATTTGCCATAAAATTGAATAATAGATGGAAATAGAGTGATGTTGTTGTAAGAAAACATGCAGATCATTAG
>JAFWFL010000041.1 GCA_017515595.1 Coriobacteriales bacterium | reverse complement strand
TGACGCCAAAAAGCCGTGCTGCGTTAAGGAAAACAGCTCCTGCCCGCTCGCAGATCTGTGTCCAAGCTGCGGCACAATTATCAAAACGCGCAAGCGCTAAACCCTGACAAAAGGTGCGTCCTTGTGTCAGGGTTTTTGGCTCACTATACGGCTGCAGGCACGCGCACAAAAAGGTTATACCAGGTCGCAAAGAAGATAAAGGCTATTGCCAACAGTATCCAGATGATTGCTTGCTTGCGCTCTGAGGCGTTATATTCCTCGGGAGTTTTTTGGGTTGCCACTCTTACATATGCATAGGTATTGGCATAAAGTGCATAAGCTATCGTAAAAACAGCTGTCCCAACGCCTGCTATAACAGCGAGCGCAATAAGTCCTGAGCTTTCATAAATCGAACCGTAAATCAAACGGTCAAGTAAGAGCCAGAGCGGATAAAACAAAATCATGTACCACTGACCGTGCGCCGGACCCCAAAGCGCCGGCATAAAAAGTGCACCTATGTTCAGACGAGGGATATGAGGCTTTGGCTCGTCTTTCTCGAGCAAAAGCGCCACCGCAATATCCTGTTTTGGATGTCCTCCCTCCAAACAGGTAAATGTTGTTGTCATTTCTTCAAAATCATGGCATTTCCTGCAAAATCCCACGTAGCGGTAACCTTCAGGAGCTTTTGGCACGGCTTCTGTATCTGAAGGGTTGTATTCAATACGTGCGGTTTCATCTACTATACCTGCACCCGTGTGTTTACTCTTTGCCATATTTTCCCGTCCTTATTCACAATCACATACCTGAGCACAGGCTTCAATGAGCGCGTAGAGGTCATAATCTGTTGTATTGGTATGAACATAACCGCGCAGAATCTGATCTCCTTGCGACGCTGATTTTGATACTTCAAGTCCAAACTTAGACGCAATTTGTTCAGCATACGTTTGAGGTACCTCTATCTCAAACATACAACGGTGATCTGCGTCATCATGCATGTCACTGCCAAGCCAAAGCCCCTGTCCCTCAAAACCTGCCTCCAATGACCTAACCGCAGCTTCTGATGTTGGTTCACCATATACCTCAGGCAGATCAACAGCAGGTATTGCATCAATTAAGTCTTGAGCTGGCTCTATACCCGTTGTCTTAATTCCTGCCTTTGAGAAATCCCGTGCGCCTTTATAGGAGCTTCCCACAGTAAAAATATCATTTTCTTTGAGCATATCCTCAATATCAATTGATAAGTAATTGCGCATATAACTAACAATCAATGTTGCAAGATACGGCAGTGTGGCGGCTACTTGCGGCGTTAATGCACAAATAAACTCTGAAGGATCAGGATTCTGCACCTGCATGCCAAAGCATTGTCCTTTGGCTTTGATGCCCAAGAGCTCTGCAGAAGCCAGCACATCAGCAAAACGAGTTTCATGTAATGACATTGCGCCGGCGGGCGTAGGGGCTGCATCCTCAGGTTTAAACATAAAGAGCCTGCCTGGCCATTCATCCGGCAGCATAAGGGCATCAGCCACAAGAGCAACATCACATGTTCTGAGATCGCTGATAATCCCCATGCCCATGGTAGCCCTGTCAACAATCTCAACATTCTGCGGAAACCTATACCGTGACAACATATAGCGTGCCAAAGCAGGACCTAGCCCGTCATCAAGCATGAGCTCGTTTCCTATACAGATAACCTTTATGCGCATTCCAATCCTCTCAGCAATAATAAAAACGGCACCGCACATGACCCGTCTTCTTGTCATGGTAGTATATCAGGTCCTCATGAGTAATAAAGAAAGGGGCATATGCACATAAAGTTCAGAGCGTTTTTATAAGGCGAGAGCGATGAACTTTATGTGCATATGCCCCTTTCTTTATTACTCATGAGGACCGCTCCCCCAAATACAAAAACCAGGTCCGGCTTCCCTTAAACGGAATGCCGGACCTGGTTTTAATAACCGGAGCTTATGTGCAAGCTACCAAGCGTTTAGCACTTTACGCCCTCAGCGTCGAGATCACGCTTAGAGGGAGCTTCGCCGTAGCTGGGCTCTTCACCAAGACCGTCAAAGCCAACAACGTTGCGCTTCTCGGGGTCATATACCAAGCCCGGAGCTTCCTTGCGAAGGAACATAAGCTTTGTAGGAGCAAGGCCTTCGATATTCGCAAGATAAATATGGATGCACATAAAGATGATGAACACGAACATGCAGAAGTAATGCACAATTCGGATGGTCATAACGCCCCAAGCGCCAATGAGGAACTGGCTGATTCCCCAGGAGCTTGTTGGGATCCACAGTGCAAAACCGGTCCATGCCATAAAGAGCAAGATAATGGGGATCAGCAAATAGCTAAGCTTTTGCGGAACACCAAGCTTTGCTCCCAGAGGATGATCCTTCTGTGCAAACAGATAGTACTTAATCCAAGCACCAAGCTGATGCTTGTTGTTCTGTTGCGGCAACCATGTCTTGTAGTCGCGAACTACCGAGCGGGTACCGGCGGTAGGAGCGGACTTTACTACAAAGGCGAGAATGAGACGCACAATGCAGTTGATGGTAATAATGATACCGCAGCAAATATGCAGACCACGGCAAGCACCCATGAATCCGCCAAACAACGGATAATGGATATAAAAACCTGTGATGATCAAGCATACCATGCAGACGAGGTTGATCCAGTGGGTAATTACGAATGGCAGCGGGTGAGCTTCCTTATAATGCGCTAAATGTGCCATACTACCTCACCCCCCAAGGACTCTCTACTGAAGAGAATTGACGGCCCGTCTTGGGCTCAACAATATGAACTGCGCATGCGGTGCACGGGTCAAAGCTGTGAACAACGCGCAGAGCGTGGATTGGCTTCTCGATGTCGGTAACTTCGACACCAATGAGTGCGCTCTCCATAGGTCCGCGAACACCGTCACGGTCACGCGGGCTGATGTTCCACGTAGACGGGATGATGATCTGGTACTTCTTAATAACGTCGTTCTCGAGCTTATCCATGTGGTAAATAGCGCCACGAGGAGCTTCCCACATACCTTCGCCGGTACCGGTGGTATTGGTAGGCTTGGTGTAGAAGTCATGCTGGCCACTGCCCACATACTGAATAAGATCAAGGCAGTCCTTCTTCATGCACTCAATGATATAAACCATTTCGAGCGCACGGGCTGCCGCACGGCCAAAGGTGCTCTCAAGCACGGGCACTTCGAGCTTCTGGCCAATGTACTTCTCGGTGCTGAGGGTTTCGAGCGTTGAGTCAATGAGCTCAACAACACGCTCACGGCCACGCAGGTATGCAGAAAGCATACGTGACAAGGGGCCGGCCTCATAAGGCTTACCGTTGTAACGCGGTGACTTGGACCATGAGTACTTGTCGTCAACGTCATAGCCCTTCTCGGGATACCAAGGATCAGTAATGCCGTTAAGCGGGTTAACGGGCTCGCTGTCCTTGTAGTAAGAATGCTTGATATCCTCGGTAATAAGTGAAGAATCAACATCGTCAAGCTGATAACCGCCGTCTTCCTTGCGGGTAATAACGCCGGCTGGCAGATAACGGTCATTCATCTCGAATGACTTGTCATCCAAAACGCCCCAGGCGACGTAGCCCGCAGCGTCCTTGGACATACCATAGCCAAACTCCTTGGCATAGACCTTGGAGAGAGCCAATGCGTCAGGAATAAGAACGTTGTTGATCCAACGCTCAAGATCAACGATGTGATAGTAAATGTCATCAAGCTTCTCGGCGGTAGGAACAAACATGGTTCCGCCGGGGAGAGAAGTCATGATGTGCGGCATCTTACCGCCAATAATACCGCTGATCTCAGATGCCTTTGCCTGCATCTCGAGGGCCTCAATATAGTGCTGGGTAGCAATGAGGTCAAGCTCGGGAGTAAGCTTATAAGCAGGTGTACCGTCTGCATCTTCTGTCTCGAACCAGTTGCCCGAGAAAATCGAGAGCTGGCCGTTCTCGGCAAATGCAGCAAGACGCTTTTGAAGGTTGGCAAAATCGCCGGCAGCCAGGCCAAATTCCTGGCAAGCATCATAGCAGCTGGCGATGTCTGCGCCCAGACCGTTAATGGGGTTCACATAATCAAGGCCGTTAAGGGTGTAGAACCACAGAATCGAGCTGTGGATAAACTGGGAACCCTCAACAAGGTTACGAACCAAACGGCCACCCTCAGGAGGCGTGATACCCATAGCGTGCTCAGAAGCCAAGCAAGATGCATGGCAGTGTGAAACAGGGCAAACGCCGCAAATACGCTGTGAAATGAGAGATGCATCCTGAGACTGACGTCCCTCAAGAATAAGCTCCATACCACGGAACAAACCACCGGATACCCAAGCATCGCTTACTACGCCGTCGGTAACTTCCATCTCAACGCGCAGGTGACCTTCGATACGGGTAATTGGATCAATAGTAGAACGCGCCATTATTTGTCGCCTCCTTTCCTATGGTTAGCCTTGCGCTCTTCGAGGCCCTGTGCGTCAAGCTCATCATAAAGCTTGTCAGCAGCTGCGGCATACTCAGCAGCATTAGGCGTCTCGTGAATCTTGTCGTACTTACGAATGGTCTCAAAGTCTGCGCCACCGTCTGTACGCTTAGTCAGCTTCATGCCAATACCGTGTACGGCGAGGGCCGCAACAACAACACCGGTAACAACACCGGCAATGAGAGCCGGGTCAACCGGGTTGCCAAAGAAGCTGAAGAAGCGATGACGAGCGAGGAACGGGGTATTCTCGTCTACCCAGTTCATAGCAGGATTCATGGGGTTAATAACACCACAGCCTGCGCACGGAGCGCCGGACTCGATGCAGAACGAAACCCTGCGGTTCCACTTGACAATGGGGCAGTTGGTAAAGGTCTGAGGACCCTTGCAACCCAAAGCGTAGAGGCAGTAGCCCTTTTCTTCTTCGATTGAACCAAACTGATACACAAACTCGCCGTTCTCAAAATGACCACGACGCGGGCAGTTATCATGAATGGTCTGATCAAACATAAGCTTGGGCTCGTTCTTGTCGTTCAGCTCAGGAATACGGCCCATCAAAATAACTTCAACAAGAACAGCCACAAGCCACTCGGGGTTGCCCGGGCAGCAAGGGATGTTAATAACGGGTACGTTTACCTGGTTCTTTTGCAAGAACTTTTGAACACCGCATGCATGAGACGGGTTCGGACGGGCAGCTTGCCAGCCACCGTCGCATGCGCATGAACCAAAGGCAACAACAGCTGCTGCACTGGCGGCAGTCTCAAGAAGAAGGTCTGTGCCCTTCTCTCCTGCTACACGCAGAGCATTGCCTTCCCAACCTTCTACAACCGAACCCTCATAAACAAGAATATACTTGCCCTTTTCGCGTTCGATTGTGTGCAAGCGAGCATCCTCCATAGAATGTCCCGCTGCGGCCGATAATGTTTCGCAATAGTTCAATGAAATGAGCTCTAATACGACGCTGCCTGCATCCGGTGTATCTACCTGGGCAAAAGACTCCGTGCAGCCGGTGCACGAAGAACCTTCCATCCAGATTACCGGTGTTAATGCATGAGGTGCATCCTCGGCTCCAACATAAATAATACTGTCGAGTGCCTTTGCAACCTCTGGAGCAGCCGCCTCAGAAAGCCCGATCATTGCAGCAATGCCGGCACAATAACCAAGGAAACTACGACGTGAAATACCACGGGATTCCATGATCTGTGCAAGTCTGCTGTTCTCTGCAACCTGTACGGCCATTCAAACACCTCCTCTTCCTTTTCCTCCGGACCTTTTTGGTCCCCTCCTGGAAACTGGGCAAATTGAGTAAATAGAAACGCAAAATACCCACATTAAAACATGCTTATTGTTTCATATGTAGGGTTTGTTTTCAAATGAGACTTTTCTATTGGCGCAGAAACAATACGCTAACGGCACAATCTTCGCAAAAACTACGTTTTACCAGGAAGAATAGTATTACTTTGATGGGATTGCGTAATACTCAATCTGAAATTAATAATAAGAACCGGCCTCCTCCCTTAAGTGTGTTTTATAAGGTATCTACCAGCCCATATTGTTCTTTCTCAACGTTACGGTTATGGAAATCAACATACTGGCGATAGGCAAACGGGGATTCTTTAGTTAATGTTACTTTTGTCCGGTACAGCGCGGTAATACAACTGATATCTGCCGCCTGTAGAGAGTAAACCACGTTGTTGTAATGTGGGGTTAAAGGAGATTAAGCATGTTGGATCGCAGAAGCTTTATTAAAAGCGTAGCCGCAGCAGGCCTTGCTGTTTCAGGCATCGCAAGTACGGCATTTGCCGGAGAAGCTCCGGCAGGCATGGGCGATATGCCCGGTATGCCTGCTGAAGGAATGCCCGGCGGCGGTATGCCCGGAGGTTTTGGCGGGTTTGGCGCAGCAGCCGAGCCCGGTGCCATGGATACCGTACCGTTTGATTATGAGCCCGGCGTTGGCGAGTACCCCCTTGGTGTACCCGCAGGAACCCCGGCAGGCCTTGATTGGATGAATATCCCTGAGCCAATTACCGATATTGCCGACGAGAAAACCGCTGATGTTGTAGTTATTGGCGCAGGTATCGCCGGACTTACCGCTGCCCGTGCTGCCCTTGAGGCCGGTGCCAGCGTAATTGTACTCGAAGCCAGCACATCCTGGCAGGCCCGTGGTCTTGACCTTGGTGTCTTTAATGCGCAGAACCAGATTGAAGTTGGCTTTGAGACCTCTGAAGAAGACATGAACGGCATTTGCCTGGAAATGCAACGCTATTCAGGCAACCGTGCCAACCAGGCCATTATGCGTAACTGGATTCATCGCTGCGGTGAAGATTTTGACTGGTGGTTTAAGGAACTGCTCGAACCTAAGGGATACACCGTAAGTGTCGCCCGCTGGCCGCTTGAGGTTCCTTATGATCCCATTGACGGCGAATGGTTCCCCCAGTTCATAGCTGCCAATGAGATTGCCGGTGGAGGAGCCGGGGGCGGTTTTGGCGGTGTTTCAAGCGCAGTTGGTGAAATTGGTAATTGGGACATGGAGAACGGTGCCGAGTTTGTATTCGAGACCCGTGCCCGTCAGCTTGTGCGCGGCGAAGACAATAAGCACGGCCGTGTAACTGCCGTTATTGCCGAGAACCCCGACGGTTCTTATACCAAGTATACCGCTCAGAAGGGCATTGTCCTTGCTACCGGCGACTATGGTAAGAACGACGCAATGATGCGCGCATGGTGCCCCTCACAGGCTGACCTCGCCGCACGCAGCATGCTGCCGTGGGCAACCAGCCAAGGCGACGGCCATCTCATGGGCATGTGGGTTGGCGGTATGATGCAGAGCCTGCCTCATCCCTATATGGCCCATGCCTCTGCCGGCGATTTTGGTACATTCCCCTCACTTTATGTTGACATCAACGGCCGCCGCTTCACCAATGAGGACATCCCCGGCCAAACTTTTGCTGATACCATTGACGAGGTCCCCTGCAAAGTATGGTGGCAGCTCGCTGACGCCCAATATCCCAACCAACTCAAGTGGAGCCAGCCCGGCCACGGCGCAGTTATGAGCTTCTCGGGCGACATTGATACCTGGAATGCAGCTATAGAAACCGGTGATCAGGCTACTATTGAAGCAATGATGGCGGAGCAGGGCATTACCTACAAGCATGCCTGGACAATTGAGGAGCTTGCTCAGGCAATCTCGGTAGATCCCGCAGTTCTTCAGGCAACCGTTGACCGCTACAATGAGCTTTGCGAAGCAGGTTATGACGCTGACTTTGGTAAGCAGCCCAAGCGTCTCTTCCCGCTTTCGACTCCACCGTATTTTTATAGTACGAACACTTGGAACTTCTTGGTTATGACCGGCGGCCTTAAGAGCAGTGTTAATGCAGAAGTTCTTGACCGCTTTGGTAACCCTATCCCCGGTCTTTATGTATGCGGCAACGCCCAGGGCGGACGCTTTGCATACAACTACCCAACCATTATCCCCGGTGTGAGCCACTCGATGTGCCTCACCTATGGTCGTATTGCCGGTACCAATGCCGCTACCAATGACCCCTCCATTACTGAATACGTCTCACTCTTCAAAGAGGGACGCGCAGCAAAAGCTGAGGCAGATGCCGCTGAAGCCGAGCAAATCGCCGAGACCCAGGCAGCCGTTATGTACAAAGACGGCACCTACGAGGCATCCGGAAAGGGTATTGGCGGTAAAGTACCCCTGACCGTTGTCATTGAGGGCGGCAAGATTGTCTCTGTTGAGGTTGGCGATAACGGAGAAACCCAAGGCATTGGTTCCAAAGCTATTGAGCAGATGCCTGCCAAGATTGTCGAAGCCAACGGTATTGAAGGCGTCGACGGTGTAAGCGGTGCTTCCGTAACCAGCAAGGCCATCTTTACAGCAATGTCTGACATTCTGGAGCAAGCAGCGCTTTAACCTTGATGTATAAACAAGGTTAACCAAACACAGGGGCGGTAATAGGGATATGTCTCCTTATTACCGCCCCTTGTTTTTTATGTTCATAGTCAACAAAAAAGCCCTCTCTTGCGAGAAGGCTTTGCGTGTTTCTTGAAGTGAATGCCATACGTGGGCAGGCGTTGCCCTCATCTCCCACGGGGCTGCCCCCGCAGTACCTCTGGCGCATGCGGTCTTAACTTCCGGGTTCGGCATGGGACCGGGTGTACCTCCGCCGCTATAAACGC
>JAFWFL010000004.1 GCA_017515595.1 Coriobacteriales bacterium | reverse complement strand
ATCATTAGGTATGTATCATATGTCAAGTATGAACTGGGTGAACGGTTTGATTGATGTCCATCTTTGTAACTCTGTGACATGATACAATACAAAAAACAGAAATTCTTACCCAATGGCAGCTTGTATAGGTTTGCTGTTGGTTTTATTTACAGCTGATGATCCGGCTGATACACGTGTTTACAAGGAGCTGGTACATGATCCAACGCCTCAAACAAGTTTTGGTTATATATGCCACTTCATCAGGGTGCACCGCTACCATTGCACGTCGTATTGCTGATGATCTCATTGGTTTTGCGGCAAACCCAACCGTGGTAAGTATGATCGAAATGCCCTCTATAAACAAAGATTTTGATGCCGTAATCTTTGGGAGCGGAATGAGGCTTGGTAAATGGCATAAAGAGGCGCGCGTATGGATGCAAAACAATTTTGATTATCTCGTACGGGTTCCCGTTGCTTGTTTTTCTGTAGGGCTGCTCTCGGCAAATGAGCATGAGTCAGCACAGGCGCAGGCTCAGCGTGAGCTGGAAAGCCAAGTATCTGCCACAGGAGGAATACATCCTGTGGGAATGGTAGCTTTGCCCGGCTGGAAGCGCAACGAGGGTTTTACCAAAATGGAGCAGATTGCGTTGAGAGTGTATCCGCTCGGTGACGGCGACTACAGAGATTGGGATAAAGTTGATGAATGGGTGCTCCAGGTAACACCTAAGCTCATAGGTAATCTTCCGCAGGTAAACAACAGTTTAGGATCGCTTATATAATGGCTTCAGAGTTAACGCAGTATGTAAATGGCCTAGATGCCGGCAATAATAAAGACACCCAGAGCGGACAGAGAGGTTCTCTCAAACTCTTCTTTGGCTATGCCGCAAAAGAAAAGATGACCTCTGCCATGCTCAGCGAAGCGCGTTTACTTATGGGTAGCGGCCGCGATGTGTTTTTGCCTGAACTTCGTGTGGATGAAACCACACGCGGTGTTCCTTTTGATGTGGACCAAACGCTTAAGCGCAATCCTGACTTTGCGGTGCTCGAAGATCTGTCGCAAGAAAACCCTCAGTCAGCCCGTAATCATTATCGTTATCAGGATGTAGAAGAGCTTCTCAAAGCAGGTATCAGTGTTTTCTCGACACTCTGTGTAACTGATCTTAAAAATGAACAAGAAAACCTCAAGCGCTTGGGACTTGAGACTTCTGACCATGTGGTTCCTGATTATATCTTTTATCATGCAGAAGAAGTAGAGTTCATAGACATAGATCCTCAGGAGCTTACCAAACAGGAAGCATTGTCTGAGGATGCCGCCATGTGTTTTACCCAGGAGCATTTTACTCAATTACGCATTCTTGCCTTGCGCTGCATGGGTGACTATGCGCTCCACAAGAATGCCGCACAAACTCAGGCACAGCCCGCAGATCTCAAATCTGCGCAAAATACTGTTCTCGCTATTGTTGAGGTTGGTTCTCCGTCAAGTGAAATTTTAAGAACCGCAATGCGTCTTGCGTCAAGCATAGCCGCTTCTCTGGAAGTTGTGTGCGTGCGTCCCCATATTCCGGAGAACAGTTCAAAAGCTGCTTTAGAGAGCAAAGAACACGAACAGCTTGCAGGTCAGGTACGGGCAATGGGTTTGGAACTTGTAGATTTATACGGTGACGATGCCGTAGAAGTTTTGAGCGATTATGTGCGGACAAGAAGCGTATCAGACGTCGTTCTTGCCCGTCACACGATAACATGGTTTAAACGGCTTACACTCCCCATGCAGCTGACCTTTGAGGAACGTCTCGAAGAGCGCCTGGGGAGCATTACCGTACATCTCATCAGTCAGAAAGAAGAAGAGGACAGCACTGCGTCAACTCTGCGCCGTGCCTCGATGTTCACGCAGAATACGCGAATACGAGACTTTGTATTTTGTATAGTGACAGTTCTTTGTGCTGCACTTCTTGCCCGTGGTATGACGTCTCTGGGTTTTTCGGAAACCGTAACGTATGTGATATCAGCCTTGGCAGTTGCTTTGGTTGCTGCCGTAACAAGGAATTATTTTGCCGGTATATGTGCGGCTTTGCTCTGCTGTGCTTATGAAGACTTTTTGTTCATCAGACCATATCTTAATTTTGCCATTGATCATCGCGTAAGCGCAATTTCGCTGGTAGTAATTGGTATATGCTTTATACTTCTCTCGGCTTTGGTATGCCGCATGAGCAGAGCGGCGGTACATTCAAAACGGCGCGAATACCATACGCAGGCCCTCTTTGATCTCAATAAAAGCCTGGTATATGCCCAAGGTACACGCGAGGTAGCAGATACCTCTTTGGATGCCATAGCACATTTGGTGAACAGATCTGTCGCGTTTTATATCAGAGATCCGCTCGAGAAGCCCAGTTATGTTGACCGAGCGGCAGTTATTTTGCGTTTGGCTCCCGGAGATGTGGGATCTGAGGAGTTTTATAAACTTGCCGAGCTTAACGTAGTGCACTGGGTGTTCTTAAACGGAGAAGAAGCCGGCAATAACACCCCAACGCATGAACAGTCCATCATTAGATATGTGCCTCTGACTACGCACGGTGAAGTGATTGGTGTTTTGGGCATCAGCGCACGTAAAGCATTGGAACCAAGCGATATCACCCTTTTGGAACTTGCATCAAACCAGGTAGTTCTTGCTCTTGAGCGGCAACGGTTTGCTTCTGAACACATAGATGATATGCACCTCGTTCAGATTATTGATATCCGGTCGCATTTCTTGCGTGATATCATGGTATCCATGAGCCTTGGTTCGGAATTTATCCATATGCTTTTGGACGATATTCAAAAAACGTCTGACAAATTTTACCGAGAGGCCCTTGTTCGTATTTGTTCCGATGAATCTTCGCGCACATACCTGACGTTCGATAAAATCGAAGAGATGCTTTCAAACGATGTCCCGCAGGAGCTTTGCCATGTGCGTGAACAGGTATTACGGGCTGTAGATGACGTTAGGGCCGGGCTTGCCGGCAAAGTCATTGGCATAGAACCGGGCGAGGAACCCGCGCCTATTGTTGCCGATGCCATTCTCATACGGCTTGCCATTCGTCTCTGTTTGGAAGCAGCCATCAGCTATATCGACAAAAACGGCATTGTTTCTATTGAAGTACATGATCAATCAGATGCTATTGCCATTATTGTTTCTGATGACCGGCCCGGTTCTTTGGGTAACCATAAAGCCTATGCGTTTGAGATTCAAAAAGACGCTGCCGGGGATGCCACCCTTGTGTATGAGACCAAACGCATTGACGAGCTTACCAAAGTTGTGCATGACAAAGATCTCATGACAGGAGACCAGCAGGCTTGTCTTGAAGCAATTTGCCAGGCTGTCCGCATCCCGAGAGATGCGGTATATGATGTGGCTGCTCCAACAACTATCAACCGCTTGCGTCTTGTGCGTTTTGATAAGCTTGAGTACGGGCTTTATATTGCAGCGCTTATAGTGAATGCCCACGGAGGCACAATCAGACAAAGGTATAGACTGGGCGGCGGCGCCGTTGTGAGTATCTCGTTGCCAAAACAGCATTAAGAGGGGTGATTCATGGTAACGGTCATTCATCCGCGTATGGAGGATTATGAACGTCTTGCTCTGCGCTGGATTGACTCTGCGCAGAAGGAGTACCGGGACAGCCACCTTATGCAGGCTCTCGACTTCTTTCCAAATATGTATAACAAAAACAGGGACGGTATTCCCCAAACAGATAGTGACAGGGCATTTTGGCTGGTATGCCAAGCTGCCGAGATTCTCGATAAATCAATTTATGAGACTGATGACAATGCGGTTATTCTTGATTTGACCGCAACGGCCACAACCTATCTGGACGAAGCGCTTCAGCTCGACCCGCACTGCTATGATGCCGTGCGTATGCGGCAGATTCTTGATATTGAATCCCATGCAGATTATATTGAGTGGCTTAAATCGATGTCAGATGAAGTCAAAGAATCCTGTGAGAGTATTGCCAAAGAAGCGGGCATGTTACCGCCAGATCACATGATGGGTCTCAGCGTTTTTATGCGTCCGTATTTGCGCTGGCTGCTCAACATTGCCTACGAGTATTATATGTGTGGGCACTACAGGCTTGCACTCGAAACCTGCACGTTAATCATGGATCTTGATAACCATGACTGCCTGGGAGCGCGTCTTTTGGCAGCCTACGTTTATGTAAAACTTGAAGACGCCGAGGGTCTTGCCGGTCTTATTCATATGTTTAATCATGAAGAAAACGCATGGTTTTTGCCTGCCCGCTGTTGTATGGCTTATAAACAGCGCAGGCTTGAAGATGCCGAGCAGCTTTTACGAGAACTTGCGTTTTCCTGTGATTTAGGCGGCAATATTCTTATGCGGCAGGAGGAGATTCCGCCGGCCTTGTTTGGTTACCACCTGGTGTTTGCTCCCGGAACCTCTGATGAGCTTTTTGTAGCCGTAAGCGAAGCCGCAGTAATTCTGGCCGAGAATGGCGGCGATTATTTGAGTCCCATGGGTTCATGGATTGCTATGAATCCGGTGATTGCGGAGCTCGCAAGCACCAATGAGAGCGAAGGAACGGCATAGTGGACGTTAGTGCAGAACTCAATTACCGTCTTATACGTAAGGCGGTAAAAACCAACCCCGCTCTTTTAGATAAACCCGAAGCCATACAGGATCTCAGCCGTCAAATGCTCAGATCGCCCGAGCGCTATGCACAGGATGCCGAGGATAAGGCCCTTATTGAGCTCGAAAAAGCAGTATCTCTCGGCAGTCGTGAAATAGACGACGAACTCGATGCCTTCTACGAGGCGGCAGAAGGTATGAAACCCTATGTCGCGTCAGACCTTCCCCGTCTCAAGCAGGGACTTCAAAAAGCGTTAGAGCTTGATCCGCATTGTTATGATGCACAGATCCTGTTATCGCTTGTGGAGACGGTATCGTTAGACCATGCTATTCAAAAGCTTGATAACCTTATACCGGAAGCTAAAGAATGGTGTATGGCCCGCTCTGAGGCTATTGATGAACCTACCGAGGATCCTTTTGATGCGGTATGCTTACGGCCCTGGCTGAGACTCGAAGCAAAAATCATTGATCTGTTGATTCAAGGTGCATGCTATAGGGAAGCCCTGACACGCAGTATCGCAATGCTTAACCGCGCGCCTCAGGATGCGCAGGGAATACGCTATATGACGTCTCTTATTCTCGCGAGACTCGAAGACGAAGACGGCCTCAACACGCTTGACGCCCGTTTTGACCATACCGGTAACGCGTGGATGCATATTGCGAGAAGCATACTTCTCTACAAACTTGGCCGTATTCCTGCTGCAAGACGCGCGACCTTGGGTCTTGCGAATTTATGCCCCGGTTTGGCATTTTATTTGGTTAATCCTACTTATACCGAGCCGTACTTGCCTGATAGACCCTATTTTACGCCGGGAACATCCCAGGAATCCCTTTTAGCATCCTATGAAGCAGAATTTTTAATTGCCGATACCCCCGAATATATAGCCTGGGCACTTTCTCTCGAAGGTTTTAAAAATGCCGCTGAAACCTTCCACGAGCCTTCGTGAGTCAAAATGTGTTTTGATGTAGAGAAAAAGTTAAGGAACAATATTTGTATAACAACGGGTAAACTATAGAACATTGTGTAAATGCGTTTTGAAGGAGAAGTGTTTCATGGAAAACAGCAAAATGGTGACCGTTCATTATAAAGGCACCCTTGATGACGGCAGCGTTTTTGATAGTTCATATGACCGCGGCGAGCCAATTCGTTTTGTCGAAGGCGCCCATATGATGATTCCCGGTTTTGAGCGTGCGGTTAACGCTATGCAGCCCGGCGAAAAAGCAACCGTTCACATTGAGCCCAAGGATGCATATGGCGACTATGATGAGCGCAATGTCCAGGTAGTACCTGTTGATCAGATTCCAAACGGAGACAAGCTTCCTGTTGGTCAGACAGTATTCTTTAGAAGCCCCATTGGCGCTCCTATGCCCGCTCTTATTCAAAAGATTGAGGACGGTAAGGTTTATATTGACTTCAACCACAGTCTCGCAGGCAAGGCTCTCAATTTTGAAATTGAACTCATTTCCCGTGAAGACGCTCCTGCCACCCAGTGCGGCACCGGAAGCTGCGAAGGCTGCAGCGGCTGCCACTAAGAGCTAAACCATTCCTGTTGATTTGAGCAAAAACGGCCCCAAGAACAGAGAGTTCTTGGGGCCGTTTTTTGAACCGTTTAACTCAATCGTTTTTAGCTTTGAAGCGCCTTTTTGACGGCAAGCCTTGTGCCGGCATCTTCAAAAGCATGGGCGAGACGCCACAGGGTCTCGGCTTCGCAGTCTATAAGGTGGAAGTGCAATGCTCTTCTGCCTTTGCTGTCAAGTGCATCCAGGTCGCCCTTACTCTGGGCTACCTGAAGTGCGCTGAGTCCGTATGACTCATTGGGAACAGCTTTGTCGTCATCCACATCTCCCGAAAGTATGAGGAATATGCCGGTATTGGGGCCGCCTTTTTGAAGCTGGCCGGTAGAGTGGAGGTAACGGGAGCCAATCTCGAGCGAAACGGGTACTTCGAGCTGGCGGGCAAGCGTATGGCGAATGACCTCCATAGGACCGCGGCGTTCTCCCGTGAAGGGGAGAAAAGCGTTGACGCTAATCCAGTTACCGCTTTTGACAATACTCATAAGAGCATCAATAACTTCGTTAACCGAGTGCATTTGTGTGGGATCGGCAATGCCGGTTTCATTTGCGAAACTCTCGGAATACTCGGCAAAAAGCCATGGTTCTTCAAGCCTGTGCGTACGGTCGGGACGCTCGCCGTGAAGGGCTGACAACGCGCCTGCTTTTGCAATCTGTACGTCAGGCTGGTTAAACGGAGGAACCTTATAGAGCCAGCCCAAAAAGGCAGTCGCATATTCCCAGAGTATAAAGTGTCTGCCAATATCAAGAGGATTCTCGAGCATATAGGAACGCTGAGGAAGCTCGGGCGAAAGCATTGAGGCTTCGCGGTCAAAGGTAGAATCGGGGCCTGTATAATACAAAATAACCGGGTGTTTGGGCTGATGACGGTTCAGCAGGTTGACGTCAATCTCAATATGAGGTACTACACCCTGGCCGTTCTTGCCAAGACTCTCCGCAATGAGTTGTTCCATCCAAAGACCAAAAACACGGCCCGGTTGCGGAGAAATATAAGTAAAGCAATGAGCCGAATCTTCTCTCAGGTTGGTATGGAGGAAGTTCGCGAGCTGTACCGCCGGGTTATTGAGCGTGTCGGCTGCGCAGAGTTCTTCCATAGCGGCAGCACGGCGTACAATTTCATGAATATTGAGTCCGCACAGCGCTGCAGGAACAAGACCAAAGACCGAGAGTGCCGAGAAGCGCCCTCCAACACTTGGTTCACCTAAGAAGCAGCCGCGAAATCCGAGCTCTTTGGCCATGGTCTCGAGTTTGCTGCCGGGGTCGGTGATGGCAACAAAACGCCTGCCGGCGGCTTTTTGGCCAATCTTCTCCAATGCGTCCTGCCAAATGACTTTGAAGAGCGAGATTGTCTCAATGGTGGTGCCGCTCTTGGTGCTTACAATAAAGAGCGTACGCTCGTAGTCTACGTCTCTGAGAATTTTATCGACATAAATAGGTGAGAGACAATCCATGGTTGAGAAGCGAATATTCTGGTGGTTAGCGGCATTGAGCTTGGTTATGGTCATTGCCGCTTGCGAGCTTCCGCCTTCAGCCAAAAGGCAGACGCGCTCAAGGCCTTCATCAATGACTTCCTGAGCAAACTCGGTAATTGCGTCAAGCGATGACGGAGGGTTTGAGGCAAGATCAGTCCAGCCCATGAATCCCTGAGCACTTTCGAGGGCTTCTTGCGAAAAGTCGTACAGTGTTGCATCCTTTTTGTGGAGTCTCGAAGGCACATGTGCTTTTACGAGGCTTTCTGCAGGAGTGAGGCTGGCCATAATAAACCTTAACCTTTCTAACAAATACGAGGAAGTTGTTCGCCTACAAGCATGTCAAGAATACGGGAGCTGCCAAAGGCGGTTTGTAAACGCACCAATGGCCGTCCGTCATGGCGTTCCGCCACAACATCTCCAATTATAGCAGCATTTGCTCCGTATGGGGAGGTGCGCATTGCGAGAAGTGCGGCAGAGGCTTCTTCTGCCGGAACAACGGCAACCATCTTCCCCTCGTTGGCTACCTGATACACGTCGTAACCAAGCATTTCGCATGCGCCGCGAACTTCATCAAGAACAGGAATTGCGTTTTCCTGTATTTCGATATCAACCCCGGCGCTTGCGGCAAACTCATTGAGTGTTGACGAGAGACCGCCACGCGTAGGATCTCTAAAGCAACGGGTATGCGGAGCGGCTTCCAGAACAGCCTGAATAAGATGGTTGAGAGGAGCGGCATCGCTTTTAAGACTGGTGGAGAAGCCCAGGCCTTCTCGTTGCGACATGACGGTAATGCCATGGTCACCCAGGGTTCCGCTTAAAAGAACCTTGTCGCCGGGAAGGATGTGTTTGGCAGAGAGATCAATACCTTGAGGTACAACGCCAACGCCGCAGGTATTAATAAAGATACCATCGGCATGTCCGCGCTCGACTACCTTTGTGTCGCCCGTAACTATCGCGACATTTGCTTCAGAAGCTGCCTGGGCCATTGATTTGCATATACGGCGTAAATCATCAAGCGGGAAACCTTCCTCTATGATGAATCCGCAAGATAAATATGATACCTTGGCGCCGGAGGTTGCAACATCGTTTACGGTACCGCACACCGCAAGGCGTCCAATATCTCCACCCGGGAAGAATGCCGGAGTTACAACAAATGAATCACAACTCATGGATATGCGCTGTGATCCCAAGGTAACTACCGCGGCATCGTCACCGGGAAGCGCTGCTTCATCGGCAAATTCTTCAAGAAAAAGTCCGTCAATGAGGCGTTTCATCATGACGCCTCCCGAGCCATGGCCCAAACGGACTTCAGTGTCTTCCAACATACACCGTCTCCTTGCTTAAAGGGGAGTATCCCGATACCTATAATACGCTGCACAACTGCCTTCTGATGAGACCATACAAGGTCCAACGGGGTTCTCGGGATTGCAGGCACGCCCAAAGAGCGGACATGCATCAGGAGCAATACGGCCCCTGAGCACGTCTCCGCAACGGCAGCCCTTGGTTTCGCGTACTGGTTCTACATCAGGTTCAAATGCTTCGAGCGCATCAAAAGCGCGGTATTTCTCTGCAATGCGCATACCGCTCAAAGGAATCACGCCGAGTCCGCGCCATTGCGCGTCGCAGGGCTCAAAGACATCCTTAATGGTTGCGAGCGCAGTGAGGTTACCGTTGTTGTTGACGCCTCGCGAATATGCGTTTTCAATAGCAGGCTTTTGCTGGACAACCATGGCGGCAAGACGCGTGATGCCATTGAGAATATCAACCGGTTCAAATCCGGTTACAACACCGCCGATTCCGTAAGTCTCGGCTAAGAACCGGTATGGTTCTACGCCGGTTATGGTAGAAACATGGCCCGGCAGAATAAAACCGTCAATGCGTGTTTGCGGGTCATTGGCAATAACCTCAAGAGCGGGAGCGGTGCGTTTATGGGCGCTCAGCACAAAATAGTTTTGAAGACCTTCTTCTGCCGCCATCTGAATGCTCGCCCCTACCACGGGCATGGTAGTTTCAAAACCCACGCCAATAAAAACCACGTTGTGCTGCGGTTCTTTGCGGGCGATTTCAAGTGCGTCAAGCGGAGAATACACAACGCGAATATCTGCGCCGTGAGCACGCTGAGCGCCAAGTGTGGTTGATGAGCCGGGTACGCGAACCATATCGCCAAACGTGGCTACGGTGACATTGGGAACTCTTGCCATAGCAATGGCGGTATCTATGTCATGGTTACTTGTTACGCAAACAGGGCAGCCCGGCCCGCTTAAAAGCTTAACGCCCTCGGGGACGGCTTTGCGCAGACCATAACGGCCAATGCTTACCGTATGGGTGCCGCAGACCTCCATGAGGTTCATGGTTCTGTCTCCGCATAGTTTGCGGAGTGTTTCGAGAAGCTCTTTGGTAAGCTCGGGATCTCTAAAGTCTGAGAGCTGCATCAGGCTGTCCTTTGTTCGGCTTCCGCGGTAAGATCTTCGCCCAGCTCGTCTTCAAAGAGACCCGGAAGTTCATGGAAGAGCGCGAGTGTCTCGGCTGCCTCCTGCTCTTCTATGAGCTGGATCGCAAAGCCTGCGTGGACTAAAACATAGTCGCCTACCCGGGCCTGGGGTACAAGCCGCAATGAGCAGGTGCGCGATATGCCCATAACATCAACGGTAGCCATGAGCATGCTGTCAATAGATACTATTTTTGACGGAACCGCTAAACACATAGATTAAAGCTCCTCTCCCTCTTGAGCTGCTTCCTGATTATTCTGAGACGGAACGTTCTTTTGAAGTTTTGCCATGATTTCCTGAGCAAGTCTTGCCCGTGCAACGGCGGCTTGACCGTAAGAAATTGAGCCGTCGTTAACGGGAAGTACATGCGGATAGAGAACGGTGATATTTTGGCTGATAAGCACATCAGAGATGCGTTGGGTTATGAGTCTGTTCTGGAATACGCCGCCTCCTAAGGCCACTGTTTTGAGGCCTGACGCACGTGCTATACCCAGAGCTGCCTGGGCAATGCCGTCGGCAAATGCCATGTGGAATCGCCATGCTATAAGTTCGGGAGCGACCCCTGCCTCAATGTCTTCGAGAAGGGCGCAAACCAGTTGCCGCATATCAATAATAAGCGATTCGTCGTGGGGTTGCAGACGTTCCGAGTCAAGCGCCGGACGCAAAACAAGGGTATAACGGGGGTCAAGGTTTTCTTCACCGCGAGATTTCATAGCGCAGGCTTCTAACAAACAAGCTGCTTCGCCATCATATCCGGCTTCGTAAAGCAAACCAATCATGGCTGCAACGGCGTCAAAAAGACGTCCGGCTGAGCTGGTGAGCGGGCAATTAATATGACGCGCGAGCATTTGTTTTACAACAGGGCCCTCAAAACTCATGCGGTCAAGCAAATGCTGGGCCAAAGGCACTTCTCCCATGCCGAGAGAGTCGAGCAAGGCATAAGCCGTACGGACAGGTTTGAGAATTGCAACTTCCGCACCGGGGAGATGCCAGGCAGCCAAATGTGCACCGCGAACAAAATCTGCCTGATCGCAGACGAGTATTTCTCCGCCCCAAACGGTACCGTCGGTACCTGCTCCCGTACCGTCAAGGGCAATGCCTACTACCTGGTCCCAAATGCCGTATTCTGCAAGCGTGGCTGCAATATGGGCGTGATGGTGCTGTACCTCAATAAGAGGAAGCCCGGTTTCTTGCGCTTCTTCGCGGGCCCATTGAGAACTCAGATAGCCGGGATGCAAATCGCATGCCAAAGCGCCGGCATGGAGATCAAAGAGTTTCTCGAACGTCGCTTTTGACTCGAGCCATGCATCAAAGACATCCGCATGAGCCAAGTCTCCAATATACTGCGAAACAAACGCTTCTTCGCCTCTTGCAAAAGTAAAAGTTGCTTTTTGCTCAGGGCCTGAGGCAAACACTGTGGGAAGTGTGGTTATTGACTCTGCAAAGCCTTCCGGCTGCGCAAGTTTTAGCTGGGAAATGGCCTGTTCAAGCGGAGGCATGGGCAAGGTTACCGGCATGGGAGCCATACCGCGGGCTCTCCGTATGGGGATCATTTGGTTCCCGCTAAAGCGCACTACCGAGTCATCATAGCGTGCAAGAATTTCCCGGTCATGCCCAATCCAGGCATCGGCGACATCCATAAGTTGAGAAACACAAAGCTGGTCATCAGTAATAATGGGGTTATGCGTGATATTTCCCGAGGTCATGACCAGAGGTGTGCTGCATGCATCCAAAAGAAGCTGCTGCAGGGGTGTGTAGGGGAGCATAGCTCCAATCTCGGGAAGATCAAAGGCTATCGCATGCGCGAGACGCGACTTGGGCGGAATCTCGTCATCGGGTTTTTTCTGCAAAAGGCAGATGGGTTTAACCGAGCCAAGAATCGCATCGCGTTCGTGCGTTGAGACAACGCAAACGCGGCGCATCTCGTCAAAACGGCTGAACATAACGGCCAGAGGCTTTGTAGGTCTGTGCTTGCGTTCGCGCAGACGCATAACAGCGGCTTCATCACAGGCATTGCAGGCAAGATGAAAACCACCGAGGCCTTTTATCGCAACAATGCCGCCCTGAGCAAGGAGCTGAGCAGCCTTCTTAATAATTGCATCACTCGAAGCCACGTCAGCGCCATATTCAACACGCCCGGGTTCGCGAGCTATACGCCATGTAATGTGAGGACCGCACTCAAAGCATGCATTGGGCTGAGCATGGAATCTGCGATTAGACGGATCGCGATACTCATGTTCGCAAGCTTCACACATGGTAAAGTGCTTCATGGCGGTAAGCGGGCGGTCATATGGCAGATCTTCAACAATGGTAAACCGGGGACCACAGTTTGTGCAGTTAATAAATGGGTAGTGGTACCTGCGGTCACTGGGGTTTGTCAACTCGGCCATACACTGCGGGCAGGTAGCAATATCCGGAGAAACCAAGGTCAGGCGGTCTGCATCGTGAGAACTCTCTATAATTCTGAAGTCGCTGCCTTCTGCAAGTCCAATGGCTTCTTGCGTGAGATTCTCATAGGGTTCCACATTCTCAGAGGCGATTTTGTCAACATGTACGGTATCAATGCGTGCTGCACCGGGTTTTTGCGTGGAGAGCTGGAGCACAAACGAGTCGAGCGCTGCCTGAGCGCCTTTTGCTTCAATATGGACGCCGTCGCTGGAATTACGAACCCACCCGGCTAGACTCAGCGAAGTCGCAAGTTTCCACACAAAGGGGCGATATCCTACACCTTGGACAATGCCGGTTACATGGACATGGATATGAGGCACTGCTTAAGCCTCCAATCGGCCTGCTGTTGCAGCGGTGGTGAGTTTCCCGTATTTAATGCCTTTGATTCCTAAAAGGCAGTTTGACAGCTCGTTTACCATGTTCGATACACCGCGTACCGCAATGACCTCAAGGCAATTGTCATGGTCAAGGTGTACATGCATTGACGAGATCACAATGCCCGGGTAATTATGCTCCACCTCGTCGATTTTTTGGGTAAGCCCCGGTATATGGTGGTCATAAATAATGGTAATAGACCCCACTACCTCAGCAGCAGGGTCACTCAGCTCGGCCTGTACCAGGCAATCGCGAATAAGATTTCTGATTGCCTCAGATCTGTTTACGAGCAAACCCCGCTGGGCGGTATACTCGTCAAATTCATCGAGCAGTTTTGCCGGTATGGCAATGGTAAAGCGCATCAAATCGCTGGACATGTCTGTTCTCCGATAAAAGTAAAGGCACCTCTGCCGTTCATCACAATGTGAGTGGCAGAGGCTGTCAGTAAATATGATTATGCAAGAGCTTTATCAATTGCTGCAAGAATCATAGGCTTTGGTTGTGCGCCAACAAGCTGCTGTACAACTTTGCCCTCTTTAAAGAGCAAAAGTGTGGGTACGCTCATGATGCGGTACTGTTGAGCAATAACCGGTGCGTCGTCAATATCGACTTTGCACACTTTAAGCGTGTCCGCACGCTCGGTGGCGATTTCTTCTACCACGGGCCCAAGGATTCTGCAGGGTCCGCACCATGTTGCAAAGAAATCTACAAGAACCGGTTGTTTAGCTTCCAAAACCTCAGAAGCAAAGTTTGACGATGAGAGCATGATATGTTGTGCCATAAAAACTCCTTTCATACGTGTTAATAATAGAGTAACACGATTTTGCAGAATAAGACGAAATCGTATGAACATTCTGCACAGATAACGGGAAACGTATACAATTACCAAGGCTGCTTCGCCATAAAACCATGTAAGATCCTCGCTAAGGGACGGATATTTTGTGAGGATAGCCGGACAAAAAGACAGACCTTTTGTCAGGTTTTTTATGAGGAGAAACGATTATGTCTGATGATTCTCAGAACGTTGTGACAAGGCTGGAGACACCGAGTTCTTCTCGGTATCTTGACCGTGCACATGAGGAATTTGAGTATCTCAGGCAGTTTGGTGTACAAATGTCAGGTTATGCGTTTCCTACGGTTCTCTTTATAAAAGGCGAGCTTAATGTATCCGAGAAAACCGGGCAGCCCCTTTTGGGCGGGCAGGACGGAGATGCGCTGCGTGCTGCTTTAGACAGATTGGGATATACCGAGAACGAATGGGCGGCATGCTCGATTGCCAACGTACAAAACAGAACGGCAGACGGCATTGACATTCTTTTGCTTACTATTGAGACGTTTGATCCCGAGCTGGTAATTGCGCTCGATAAAACCGCATGCGATGATTTGCTGGGCATCTGGGATTTAGGAAGTCTGGCCATAGGTGAACCCGGACGTCACCAGGGAAGACGGGTGCTTTTGCTTGACGGATTTGAAACCGCGCTCAAAAGTATGAGCGAAAAACAGCGCATGTGGGCGTATCTCAAAACCGTAAAACCCTTAAGCGCTCCCATGTAAGAATGTGTATCTTATTCAACCGTTCCCAAATAAGAACCCCATCCGCGTGCTGCAATGGCAGAATTGAGCTGGTCAACAAGGGTAGGGCGAATATAACTTCCTGATGGAAGACCATTGACGACATCGAGAACATCCTGTGAAGGGTCGCGAATCTCGGTCTGGAGAAGCACGGTATGTTTTGTTACGCGGATGTTGTTTTTAAAGACAGCATCCACAATTTCCTGGAATATACCAAAGTCAGGGCTTTGTTCCTCCATATGCATAAGTGCAGCATGCCTCCTTTGGGTGTAACTTGTTTACGATTTCATTATATCTTGTCAATTGTCTTATGTTGACGCACAAACTTTACCGTATTATGTACTTTATACATATGAGGTTTTTGTTCAAAAGAACACAGAGGAGAGGATCCTGTGTCTTTTTTGCACCGGCGCCCTGCCTGAGGAGGTAACACTATGTCAGAAAACTGGTATGAAAGTCTTACGGATGCCGAGCTGAATAATGAGATAGCACATCTTGAAGAACGGGCTGCACAAATCGCAGCTCAGAATCTTAAACTCGATATGGCCCGTGGCAAGCCTTCCCGGGAACAGCTTGATCTTTCGCGGCCCATGCTTGATGTGCTTGGGGCTGACGCTGATCTATTTGACGGAAGCATTGATTGCGCAAACTACGGCTGTTTTGAGGGTATTCCTTCTGCGCGGGCATTGTTTGCCGAGCTGCTTGGAACACAAGCTCAAAATGTTTTTATGGGCGGCGAGAGTTCGCTTACGCTTGAGTTTGATACGCTGGAGCATGCGATGGTAAAGGGTGTTATGGGGAATACCCCTCTCATGTACCAGATGCAAAAAGCGCCGCTAAAATGGATATGTCTCGTCCCCGGTTATGACCGTCATTTTGCCATCACTCAGCATTTTGGTTTTGAACTTATTCCGGCGCCTCTTACCGGATGCGGCCCTGATATGGATATTGTTGAAGAATTGGTAAAAGACCCGCAGGTAAAAGGTATGTGGTGTGTTCCTCAGTATTCCAATCCTTCAGGTGAAACCTATTCGTCTGAAGTAGTTGAGCGCATTGCAAATCTCAAGCCGGCAGCAGCTGATTTCCGTGTTTATTGGGATAATGCGTATTGCGAGCATCATTTATATGAAGATGACCGCGAACATGTTGATTCTATCTTTGATGCCTGTGAGAAAGCAGACAATCCCCATCTTGTATATGCGTTTTGTTCTACCAGCAAAATGACTTTCCCCGGCGCGGGTGTCTCGGCATTAGCCGCATCAAAAGAGAATTTGGCCGACCTTGCCCAAAGCAATACCAACAGGCTTATTGGACACGACAAGCTCAACCAGCTGCGGCATGCGCGCTTCTTTGGTGATGTCGAGGGGCTCAGGGCTCATATGAACAAACACGCCGCAGTTTTACGTCCGCGGTTTGACGCGGTAAACCGCAAGCTGGAGCAAGAATTGGGAAGCCTTGGCGTTGCTTCTTGGACACACCCCAAGGGAGGGTATTTTGTTTCTTTCACCGGTATGCCCGGCTCAGCCAAAGCAACGGTTTCTATGGCTAAAGAGCTTGGTATTACGCTTACCGGAGCGGGCTCAACCTGGCCTTACGGAGAAGATCCTCAAGACTCGAACATTCGCATTGCTCCCACCATGCCAACGCTAAGCAATCTTGAGCAGGCGTTGGATGTGTTTACCGTTTGTGTGAAACTCGTTTCTGCACGTCTTGTGCGGGATGCAAGGCGCTAAGAGGATATGTTATGAGCAGCGACCGCCATACACAAGACGAACCTGTTGAAGTCGACCAAAAAGGCGCCATGGTGCGCGACATTTTTGCAAAAATTGCCAAGCGATATGACACGTTTAATGCGCTGAGCAGCCTGGGAATCTATAAAATTTGGCTGGCACGCATTGCAGAGTATGCTGCGTGCTCCAAAACCGACATGGTGATTGATGTTGCCGGAGGTACGGGTGATGTTACCTTTGAGCTGGCAAAACGTTGCCCACCGGCCCACATAGAGCTCACAGACTTTACTCCCGAGATGCTTGATGTTGCACAGGAGCGCATTGAGCAGGGTATGGGCTGCGGTGTTGAGATTTCTACCCATATTGCAGATGCCATGGACCTGCCTTATGATGATGAATCATTTGACATACTTGCCATGGCATATGGTTTGAGAAATTTCAGCGACAGACAAAAAGCAATGCGGGAGGCTTACCGGGTACTCAAAGATGGCGGCCGTGCGGTGATCTTAGAATTTGGCACACCTCCGAACGCTTTGTGGAGAGCTGTCTATCATGTGTACCTTGGGCACGTTGTACCTACCATTGGCGGACTTGTGTGTAAAGATCGTGCGGGGTTTGTGTATCTTGCAAGTTCAATTCGTGCATTCCCTACGCAGGAGGTCGTTGCAGAGGAGCTTCGTAACGCAGGGTTCACACAGGTCGAGTATCATAATTGTTCCGGAGGTATTGCGGCCATTTATGTCGCCCAAAAACTTAGCAGCTAAAGGGCGTTGTTTATTGAGAGGTATTCAGGAGGAGTGCCATGCTACTCACAGCTCGATATGTTTTGCCGGTTTCTCAGCATTATATTGAACATGGCGCCGTTCTTGTAAACGGCGACAAAATTGTGGAAGTGGGACTTGCCACTGATATGCGTCGCAAGTACCCGCAAGAAGAAATACGCGATTTTGGCATGGCAGCCATTATGCCCGGCTTTATAGATTGTCACTCGCATCTTGAGTATTCAATTATGCGCGGCATTCTGAATGATGTTCCTTTTGTATATTGGAAGGCGTTTATTACCGAGAAGTCCAAGCTGCTTACCAGGCAGGACTGGTTTGACTCGGCAGTTCTCGGCGCATATGAAGCCGTATCTTCAGGTATCACGACCATTGCTGACATTACTGATACGGGTGCAAGTCTTGCGGCTGCAGAGCATATAGGTCTGCGCGGTATTATATATAGGGAGATTGGTTCTTCTGACCGCAAGAACATTGACCGCGATATGCAAGAAGCCATTAACGAGATAGAAGCATGGAAGCATGCTTCAACAAGCGGACGCTTTAGGATTGGTATTGGTCCCGACAGCCTCTATACTTGTCATCCGCAGGTATTGCGCGAGGTCGCCAGGTATGCAGCAAGCGAACACGTTCCGGTAGCCATCCATTTGGCAGGCTCCCAGGAGGAATGCGACTTTATTCGTTATGGCTCATCGCCCTTCTCGATTGCAAGTGACTCGGCTACCCATATGGCATTTGCCGAGGAACAGTCGCTCGCCTTGTTGCCGGCAGGATGCTCGCCGGTTCAGTATGCCTTGAACTGGGATATTCTCGACATCCCCGAGGTTTTGGCCATTCACTGCGTAAAGCTTGATGATCATGATATTAAAACCCTGGCTGCCCAGAATATCAGCGTGGCAGTGTGTCCGCGTGCAAATGCAAAGCTCGGCATGGGTGTTGCACCTATTATCCAAATGCGTCAGGCAGGTATCAATGTAGGTCTGGGCACTGATTCTCCGGCTGCTGCAGACAGCATTGACCCAATAGAAGAAATGCGCTTTACCATGCTTGCGTTGCGTGCAACCAACGGTAAGAACGGTTTTATTGAGGGTCCTGATATGATTCAGATGGCCACACTTGATTCTGCGAAGGCTTTGCATATGGATCACATTATTGGATCGCTCGACCCCGGCAAACAGGCAGATATTGTGGTTATAGACCTGAGCCACAGCAATCAGGCACCAACACACTTCCCCACTTCTGCAATTGTGCATACCGCAGACCGCGACAATATTCTTTTGACCATGGTGGGAGGTACCGTGGTCTTTGACGCATCTGACCGCTTTGGCCATGTACAGACCGCCGATATGCGCGAAATCAGGCGTATTGTGGGTAATGTCGAGAAACTTCGTTTGCGCTTGCGCTCGGAGTAACAAGGAGGCTCCTTATGGCGCAGGATTTAAACGACGGATTCTTTGATGATGAAGAAGAACGGGCACTCGAAGGGGCAAAAAAAGCCCAAGACAAAAAACCGGTAAAACAAAAGGCCCGGACACAGGCAAAGACACAAAAGCAAGAAGTTGTCCAAGCTGCACCTCAGCAGCCTTTGCCCATGCGCAGTGTACTCTTAATTGCCGCAGCGGCGCTTATTTGCGGTATTTGTATTGGTTATGCCATTGCTATGGGTGTGGTTGGTACTCAAAAGACTGCCGCAAACACCACAACAGTATCATCTTCAAACAAAACCACCGAGTCAACAACACTCGTAGCCGAGCTTCCGGAGTCTTACGGAACGTCAGGTTCGGAGACATCGGGAACTTTGCCGGAAGGACATCCTGATCTTTCTATGTTCTACAATGAAGACGGTACGCTCAACCAAGAACTCGTTGATGAGTATATGGCAGCACATTCTGCTTCATAACATACTACTTAATAATAATGTGTTTTTTGGCACTTCGGTACCTTTTAGACCTAACAACATATAATACTCCCTACATGTTTTGGTGGGTCAAGTAATAAGAAAGGCAGCTTGAAGCATATGGCAGGCTTTGATAAAAATAATATGCCGTTTGGCATGAAGATTGTTGTTGTAATATTTGCGGTGATATTGGTTGTTTCGCTGTGCTTACCGTTTTTCTCGTCATGTAACCTTCCGGGTCAGGAACCTCAGAATACCGCTCAGGAAGAGACAACTCAGCAGGAAGATGAAGGCGTTACTACGGCAAATGCAACAACAGCTGCAGATATTGATGCATCATATGAAGCGCAAAAGCTTGAACTTGAAAGCAAGCTTGAGAGTGATCAAAACAATCTCTCGGCTCTTGCAAACCTCGGAAACCTCTATTACAGCTGGGCTCAGGATTTGAAATCTATTGCTTCAGAGACAAATCTGGAACTCATTGAGTCTTCTGAGCCGGCAGATTCTGATGGTGAAACCACAAGT
>JAFWFL010000040.1 GCA_017515595.1 Coriobacteriales bacterium | reverse complement strand
CGGTCAGTATGGCAATATCTCCCATTCCTGCTGGTACAAGAATGCGTTCATATGCCTTGCGCACACCTTCGCCTATGATTGCGATATCATTTGCAGACTGGTCTGGGCGGTAATCAATTCCTACACCGCCAGAAAGATTGATGTAACCAATATGCACGCCGGCTTGTTCGCTTACCCTGACGGCGAGTTCAAATAACTGTGCTGCGAGAGCGGGATAGTATTCATTGGTTACGGTATTCGAAGCCAAGAACGCATGGATTCCAAAGGTCTTGGCACCGGCCTGAGCGAGACGTTTAAATGATGCAACCATTTGCTCTTCGCTCATACCATACTTGGACTCACCGGGGTTGTCCATAATACCGTTGCCCAGATCAAACACGCCTCCCGGGTTATAGCGGCAAAAGATTGTCTCCGGGACTTCTCCGATTTGTTCTATAAAATCTACCATGGTTTCGTCGTCGAGATTGACAAGAGCACCAAGGCGTAATGCCTCATACATGTCGAGAGCCGGAGTTTCATTGCTTGAAAACATAATCTCATGCTCTGTAAAACCACACGCATGAGAAAGCAAAAGCTCGGTGTAACTCGAGCAGTCAACACCGCAGCCTTCTTCGCGCAGAATTTCCAAAAGAGCGGCATTGGGAGTCGCCTTTACCGCAAAATGCTCTTTAAAACCCGGGTTCCAAGCAAACGCTTTATTTACCGCACGTGCACGCTCCCTTATACCGGCTTCATCATATACATGAAACGGAGTCGGAATTTGCTTAGCTATTGCACGAGCCTGGTCAAGGGTTAAAAAAGCTTTCTTCTCCATAAACACACTTCCTTTGGCAGACAACATAATTCTTTACCGTGAAACATTTTGACAGTCAGATGTTGCATACGTGTTTTCTCGCAAAATCATCATGATTTTTGGCTATATAATCTGATATTTTGCGCTATGATATGCAAACACTTTGCCCGAGTGGCGGAATTGGCAGACGCAGAGGTCTCAAAAACCTCCGATTTCGGTCGTGTGAGTTCGAGTCTCACCTCGGGCACCATCCCATTATTAATTTAAGAACAAGTATTATCCCAGTACAATGCCGCCAAGCCAGCCCCAGCGCACGGGAACGGTAGTGCTGTACGTAGAGATCCAGCTATAAATATCTGATGAGTTGATATAGCCAACATTGTCCATTACGATTCCGCCACCCACGTAGATACCCACGTGTCCATAGATACGTCCGGCAGAAGACAGATTGTGGGTCGATACGGCAACAATCATACCGGGCTGCAGAGATCCAATGTCCGAGCTATAACACCATCCGTACATATCACAGGCATTACCGCCAATATAACCAATACCCGCATTCACAAATACATTGGTAACCCAGGCCGCGCACCAGCCTTGCCCGGGCGAAGGTGTATAAGAGCAGGCGTTAATAACAGACTGTGCAGATCCTCCCGAGTAAGAAACACCATAATCCTGATATGAGCCATCTTCACTATAAGATTCTGAATACCCGGCTTGTGATGCAGCCGCTGCCTGTGCCTGGGCAAAAAGCTCGGCGTTGTATTGGTCTGTGAGTGCGGCAACTTCTTCGCCAAGGCTCGAAAGCAAAGCATAAGTGGCATTTTGCTGCTCGCTCAATTCAGCAAGCTGTGACTCCTGAAGACTTTGATAATACTCAAGTTCTGACAACCATGATTCGTATGCAGAGACTTGCATATCATATGTTCTTTTAACTTCGCGTGTATGCTCAATTAGCTGAACATCAGCATCGTTGATCTTGGTGAGGTAATAAACGTTCTGAATAAGCTCGTCCCATGATCTTGACGAAAGCAGAATCTCAACGGGTTGCAATGAACCTGACTTGTAGTTTTGGATCATAACTTGAGCAAGCTCATTCTGAGATTGATTGAGCTCTTCTTGTGTTTGCATCATGAGTTCCCGGGATTGGTCCAAGAGCAGCCGGGCATTTTCAATCTGGTCAAGTGTATCTGCGAGCTCAATACTGGTTTGCTCGGTCTGCCAGGCGTATGCATCAATCTGTGCCTGAACAGCCTCATATTGCTCCTGAGCGCTCGCAAGAGCGGCAGCTGTTGATTCCTCGGCATGTGCTTTTTGCATAATAAGCCGAGAAGTTCGTACTCCACATGCACCAATTGCAAGAAGTCCGAGCGTTGAACCTGCCTGTAGTATGAATGCGCGGCGTGTGCAAGTTCTCATGATTTATCTCCAAAGACCATCATGGTTACGCGTAATCTTATACGATTCAAGGTAGTCAGCAAATTCGGGCGATGTGTCCGAGTTGTAGCTGCGCCACTCTTTATGGTCTATGATAACACTTTCATACCCGTAATAGGCATCAATATAGGCAATAAGTGCATCCAGAGCCTGTAACTGGGCCTCAGGATAGAAACCTTCACCACTCACGTGTACCATCTCAATGCCTATTGAGTAGGAATTCATGCCATAATCCGGGGCCCAATCACCAATTGGCACCGTTCCTACAAAATCATCTCGCGATTCATCCAAAACGCCGTAAAGTTCATTATGGCCCGCGTCTCCGTATCCGGTATGGTGAGCGATTACGTCCATATCGACACACTGTATAATGCGTCCGTCTTTGCCAATAACAAAGTGCGAGGCAACGCCTTGACCGCTGTAGTCCCAATAGTCCACTATGTTATGTGGGTCTGTATCGCCTTCAGTATCATGCAATACAATATACCTTTGGTATTCGACCCCTTTGTAACCATGAATAAATGAGTCGCGAAAATCTTCTTCTATGTTGAGAGCTATGCGCATTGCATTAAGCTGAGCCGGTGTTACTTTGATTGATCGCAGTGTCCAAACAGCCTTTGGGTTGGTACCGGTGTCCATAACAACAGCCAAATCCTCAGGAGAGAGTAGCCGTGACAGAGTCTTGGGATTTTGTACGCCGGGACTCACATAGTAATCTTGAGCAAAACTCTGTGCTGCATATATAAATGCTCCAAGAGCGAGAACCATACAAACAAACATGAGGGTTACCTTGCGCTCAAAGCAAAATTGCTTGCCTGTTGTAAATATGGTAACCCTCAAAATATCTCCCAACTATGCCATACAGACTGTGTGTCAGAGAGTATTATGCCGTTTCTATAGCCGCTGCAGCCTGAAGATTCAAATACTCAACCGCTTCCTCACGCATTTTGTATTTTTGAATCTTGCCTGCTTCGTTCATGGGGAATCCGTCGACAAAGCGTACATAATACGGAATCTTCTCTTTTGCGAGATTGCCGCGGCAGTATTCCTGAATATCTTCTTTGGTTGCTGTCATGCCTTCATTGAGAATAATCTCGGCCATAACCTGCTCGCCATAGACTTCATCCGGTACGCCAATAACCTGGACATCGCGCACTGCGGGATGTGTGTACAAAAAGTCTTCGATCTCTTTGGGATACACATTCTCACCGCCACGAATAATCATGTCTTTTACGCGGCCGGTAACGCGATAGTATCCGTCAGGCTGGCGTAACAGAATATCGCCCGAGTGAAGCCAGCCGTCGCTGTCAATAGCCGCTGCAGTGGCCTCAGGCATCTTATAATAGCCCTTCATGGTATTGTAACCGCGGCTGCAGAATTCGCCGGGAGTGTCGTCGGGCAGCTCTTCACCGGTCTCCGGGTCAACAATTTTACACTCTACCGCAAAGATGGGAAGGCCCACGGTCTGAACGCGCTGTTCGAGAGTGTCTGTGGTCTTTGACATAGTGGTTGCAGGGCTTGCTTCTGTTTGACCATAGGTGATGCAAATCTCGGGCATATGCATCTTTTGAGTCACTTCGCGCATTTTTTCTATAGGGCAGGGACTGCCGGCCATAATACCGGTTCGCATGTGAGAGAAATCTGTTTCTTCAAAAGCGGGATGGGTATTCATCATGGCAATGAACATGGTAGGAACGCCGTGGAAACAGGTAATCTTTTCTTTGTTGATGCATGCAAGACTTTTACGCGGAGAGAACTGCGGAATAGGCGACATGGTTGTTCCATGAGTCATAGAGGCTGTCATGGCAAGTACCATACCAAAGCAGTGGAACATTGGTACCTGGATCATCATGCGGTCTGCTGTCGAAAGATCCATGCAGTCACCAATGGCTTTGCCGTTATTTACTACATTATAGTGAGTCAGCATAACACCTTTGGGAAAACCGGTTGTACCGCTCGTATACTGCATATTGCATACGTCATCTTTTTGGATGGCCTTTGCACGCGTTTCTACAAATTCAATATCGACATCATCTGCAAATGAGAGGGCTTCTCCCCAAGAGAAGCATCCGCGATGCGGGCCGTCAATGGTAATAACGTTGCGTAAATAAGGCAGTTCTTTACAATAAAGAGCGCCCGGCCTGCATTTGGAAAGCTCCGGAATAAGCTCGTCTACAATGTCGAGATAGCTGGTACCCTTGTATTCATCAATCATAACAAGGGTATGCGTATCGCTCTGACGGAGCAAGTATTCAAGTTCGTGTAGCTTATAACCGGTGTTAACAGTAACCAGAACTGCACCGATTTTTACTGTTGCCCAGAACGTGAGATACCATTGCGGCACATTGGTTGCCCAAATTGCCACATGGTCTCCCGGACGAACACCCATAGCAATAAGCGCCCGGGCAAATTGATCAACATCATTGCGGAATTCTGGGTAGGTACGTACATAGTATTCACCGTTTTCGTCAGGTTCCGGCGCATAATAGCTGTCGGGTTCTGTAAAACGGAACGCATACTGCTTAGGGAAGAGCTCGCAAATATGGTCAAGTACTTGTGGGAAGGTAAAATCAATAAGATGTTCTTTTGGCCATGGATAATAACCCTCGCCGCTCATTGATTTTTGAAGATCACCACTGACGGTAGTACCCAGGTGTTCATGAATGTAATCAATGTAATGAGGGAAGACAATACCGGCTTCGCCAACGGCAATATCACGCGCCCAACGGCGTATCCATTCAAAGGTGAGATAGCCGTCAAAATCTATTGCCTTAAGCGATGACATAATGTCATCAAGAGGCATATCGCCTTCGCCCATCATACGGTAAGAAATACGCCCGTCTGCCTCGATAACCGAGTCCTTCATATGGACATACTTAATATGATTTCCAAGATTCTCAACCGTTTGCTGAGGGGTTTCTCCGCCAATGCGGTATGGGCTGTGGATATCCCAAAGAGCTCCCAGATATGGGCTGTCTACTGCATCAATAACCTTGCGGAGACGTTTGGTATCTGCATAAACACCGCAGGTTTCTATAAGGAGTGTCACATTCGCTGACTCCGCACGGGCAATAAGCATTCGCAGCACACCCTCAACCGATGCATCGTCAATGTCTCCGGTGCTTTGCTTTGCAGGAGCTTCTGCAAAAACGCGCACAAAGGGAGCTTCAAGCGTTTGTGCAAGAGCGATATACCTGGATACCTCGGCAATATTGGGAGCTTTGCGCGCTGTGTCACCAAGGTTAACGCTTGATGCAAAGCAGCTGATCTCAAGGTCAAGTGATTTAAGCTGATCGCGAGTAGCCACACGGTTTTCGGGCCTGAACGGAACTGCATTGAGAGGCGATAGGATTCCTTCAAGACCGCGAATCTCGATTCCGTCATATCCAAGGTCTTTTGCCATTGGATAAATATCATGCCAGTAATAGTCCGGGCAACCAATGGTAGAAAATGCGGTCTTCATGTACCTACTCCTCTTTCTTTATACGTGCCGATATATAAGAAAAAAGGGAGCTGGATGTCAGCTCCCTTCAGAGGTTTCATCTGGTGGCCAGAAAGGGACTTGAACCACTGGCACGGGGATTTTCAGTCCCCTGCTCTACCAACTAAGCTATCTGGCCACGTGCAACGTGAGGAAGTACTTTACGCGTTATCATATAAGAAGTCAAGAGTATAGACCACAAGAATCAGCATTCCTCCACATTCGAAAACTGTTTGAGAATTGTTCACGTCTCTGTCTTTTGATCAGAAAACAACAAACGCACCTTATCGCCTTTCATAAGCCAGAGACCCGGTTTGTGAGGTCTTTCTAAGGTCGTCGTACAGTGTCTTGGCGAGGCTGTTGAACAGGTCACAAAACTCAAGGGTCTTACGTTGCGACGTATGTCAAGAACGATCCCGTTTTGATCAAAAAATGCGATGTCCAAACTAAAGCGCATACCAAAGGTGTGCACACTCTTGCAGTTTTCAAAACAATAGCATATGTCTCCAAACTTTTTTACTGATGCATGCGACATGCCAAAAAGCCTGTCCTTAAAACCAGTCGCTTTATAACAGGTGATATACCAGACTCTCAAAAGATCACCCCGGATTTGTATGTATCAACGGTAAACGTCTTTGTATGCTCCAAAACAAGCGGAGCTTGCGTACTGAAAAAACCAATGGTTAAAGCCTGGGGCCATGGACTGTATACCATGGTACAAACATAACGCGTTAGATGCGGTGCAAATGAGAAGCCCGGTAATTCTCCGCTCGACCCGCTATGCCATGAAGATTGCGTATGTACTTCAATGCTAACATTCCAAAGCCCGTCCATGGCTTGTATGAGTTCTTGGGCAACTGCCTGAGATTGATCTGCTCCCGTAGATTCTGAATATCCTCCGGGAGAAATCGCCACAGCTGTAATGATATTTGGAACCAATCTGTCAAATCGAGCCGAAGCTTCAAGAAATGCCATAAGATTAAAAACAACCAGAGAAATTCCCAGCATAACGGGGGTAATAACCGCCAGTTCAACCACAACCTGGCCTTCTTCTTTGCCAAGAGCATTACCATACCGTTTTAGAACGTTTTTTATTGACTTCATGCTGCATCAGCCAGCTCGGCCAGCCATTTTAGATCAAGCTCAAGAGGAATCTTAGTCCCCAGAACCGGAACTTCAAACTCGGCTATGGTTATAATGCTCGAACCGGAATACTCTTCAAAGAACTGTCCGAGTGTTGCCAGTATCTGTGAAACCGAAGCATCAGGGGGAAGATCCTGAACACTCATAACATAAGCATGAAGTATGCTGTACCACTCGTTACCGGCTTGTGTCATTATACTGTTTGTGTCTGTCAGAACCGGTTTCTTCGCGGTTGTATCTGCAGGAGTTAAACCGGTTAGAGTTATAATATCTTCCAGAGCGTTTCGCAGCCAAGTCGATAGGCCTACAAATCCCAGAGATTCCAAGTCTTCAAATGCACTTTGAGTTGCTGCATGAAATGCATCAAAGCTGTTCTCATAAGACACAAGCAAATCTCCCCAACCCGTCATCACCGCATCAAGAATTCCCATCGCCGCGCCACTGGTGCCTCCCTGAGCTACAAGTGCATCAAAGAAACCTGCCAGAATATTTGAACTCGAAGATGTGGAATCGCGTGCCAATACTGCTCCTGCAATTGCCACGCGGGCAGGCAGCTGAGCCTCACTGCTCAATACATTCTGCAGGTCTAACGGAGTTTGTGCTCCACCGGCCACTACAAAAGCAATGCAGCCATATCTCCCGGGAGGACAAAGCTTCACCCTGGTTGGACTGAGTTTTTCGAGCGCTTCTTTAAAAAGGTTTTTTGAGTTATCCTCTGCCTCACGCAACTCCCGCTCAAGCGCTTCTTCATTGTCTTTAGCTGTTTGGTATTCACGTGATGCGTCAACCACAACTTTCCAATAGTACTCAAAACCGTTATCAATAGATGTTGATGCCGAGGGAGCCATTCCAATATCAGTAATCGTAAAGTGACATACAGGACACTCATTTACGCTGCCTTCGTCTATTTGCGACAGACTTCCGTACCCGCAAAGTCCGCCCCTTGCCCCCTGACATTCAAGACAAGCATGCAATGTTGTTCCGTTTGCTTCACTGGTTAAAGGCCATATAGTATCGGTATAAAGGCGAGTTGCACGCACATCTGCCGTATTGCGGGGCAGGCTGTGTAAGTCGCATGTTACAGTTCCGTCATAAGCAACAGTGTATGTACTCGCATTAACCTGCTCAAGCGCAAAATCATAAAAAGCAGCACGTGCTCTTGAACGCACTATCTCATCTATTTGTGAGCCGAGCGGAGCTTCATGGGCCAAGCGAACCGCGTAGTATGATCTGGCTCGCAGGATAGCAACGCCAAAGTCCCAGCCCGTAACCGTAGGATAATGTGGATTTAATACATCATCAAGTTGCGCAAGAGTTGATGCACGCTCGCGCATACATATATCTGAACCGGTATCGGCTGCCCAACCTTTTAGAAGCGCTTCATCCGCATCTTGTTTAAACTCGTCAAGCCTGCTTGCAAGCTCTGAATGCTCACCGGCATAATCTAAAGCTTCATCTGTCTTCTCTGTAATATCCAATGACTCCAAATCATCAAAGTTACTCTCGCTTTCCAGGGGATACGGAACAGCCACACCCACATAAGAAGAGGCTTGGGTCGCATTCGCACGGATAACAAGCAATGAATTTGCGGCTATGAGATACGGAAGCGCGTCCTCTGCGGCAGCCAAACCTTTTGCAGCTGTTTTTGATAAAGTTGTCCTTGCGTTTAATACAGCTTGCGCTGCCTTTAAAACAGGCGGTGCAAGGCTGTTAATCACCGGGATAAAAGAGAGAACAATCCCTACTGCCAAAACCACTAGACCAATAAAACCCAAACTTAATACAAGTGCATCAATAACCTGAGCGCAGGTAACATAACTAGCTACCACATTCATTCCTGCAAGCGCTCCGGCATCTGCCACAGCCTGAACATCTGCAGCCTGGGTGGTGATCCACTCATTTGTGGCCAATGCAAACACCAAAGCAATACTTACCATTAAAGCCACGGCTGCAGCTATAGTAGTCGAACCGTTTTGGTCAGTAAATAGCTCAATGCCGAGAGGTATGAGTACGCGAGATTTCCTGAAAGTTTGTTCCTGCTTCTCCAAAGCAAAGTCCTGATTTTGATCTGGTTGCTTACCAAACAGACACCCAGTCACTGTACCCTCCCTCAAGCCAGCTTGGTCTGGTAATATGAGTTACTTCCACATGAAGTATAATATTGCCGTTTTCATCAAGTGTTCCCATAAGCGCAGGTACAATGCCCAAAAATGGTAAAGGCTCAACACTGCCGGAAATACTGACTCTTACAGAATGCGAAGACAGCGACCCTTCAAACTCTAAATCCCACCCTTGCGAACCTCCCGTATGAAAGATATTAATGTTAGGGATGGCAGAAAGCCTGCGCAGGGTATATTCCGCAAATGCCGAACTGGTAGGAGCCGAAGTTGCCGTCGTAAGAACTCGGCAGGTTTCGGCAGCAGCAGACTGCATAACGGCACGCGTGTAAAGAATACACGCCGGTTGAACAAGCAAGGCAAGAAGCAGCATGAATACCGGCAAAACAAGGGCAGCCTCAAGCGTTGCCTGTCCTTCATCGCGCCTGGGATATTTACCTGTCAAAACTGATCCATCTCTATCAGAACATAAAGACATCATAGAGTAAGCCTCGAAATCCCCATCCTGAGACAGAATGAGATGCTGCTTTTGTAGCAAGCTCACCAAAACCCCCTGCCACTGCGAACTTCACAAATGCCATGAGTGCAACAGTAATGGCCGTGAGCGCAAGGACTACCGCAATGTATTCAATAGTCGATTGTCCCTCTTCATGTGCAGTACAATCTGTGCCGATATCTTTTTGCCACATAAACCAGACTGCACTTTGTCTATCTTTGTGCGAAATCCTCAAGTGCATGCTCACCCAGTCTCGTAACAGTAAGAAGGCATTTGTTTTCTTCCTGTGAACTATCCGGTCCAAGTGCGGCCTCTCTTTCGTCCACAATTGCATATTCCACCCATACACCCGGTACGGCTATTACACAAGCCCATACAGAATGAAACAGATCAAGATATCCGTCATAATACAAACTATACCCTGCGTCTTCGTATTCCTTGAGAATCTGTAACGCAGTGTTATACAAAGAATCATGTATAAGCCAAGTAACGCTGAAACCCAAAGTATTGGCATGAGATGATTGCAGCTCTCCCTGCAATGTGCTTATTAAAGGATATGTTATATAAGCCGAATAATCTTCTGATACTGCATCAGCCGGTTGGTTTGGTTGTTTATAAAACGATGTATTGGAACTCAGAGATACCGGTTGGGTGTTCCAGATAAGAATAATCGTAATAACAAACCCAATAATCAGAACAATACATACTCCCGCAAGGAGAGCCCGCAAACGCCTAAAGACCATTGATGGAGTTGGTAATGGTCTCCCACAGTGATTGGATTCGGCCTCTGAACGCGAGGATCGCTACGATGGCGATAACAACCAGAACACCTACTAAAATAGCATATTCTGTTGTACCCTGGCCATCCTGTTCCCGCAAAACACGTCTGCACGCTGCAACAGCTTTTGCATAAGCGCTCATAAGTAATGTACCGGGATGCAGTTCCATAAATACCTCTTTCTCTCAGAATTGTATTGGTCAGACACTAGGACATAACCGTAACCATTGAAGCCATAAGCGGGCCCATAATTGTTAATAACAAAGCAGGCAAAACCAAAGCAGCAGTTGGTACAATCATCTTTATGGGAGCCTGTTCAATACGTTCTTCAACCATAAGCCTTTGTGAATCACGTACAGCCTGCGACTGATTTACTAATACGGCTGCTAAAGGCGCACCAAATTCCAGTGACTCCGTCACGGTCGACACAAATGTGGTAAAAGCATCTACGTCAAGCTCCCGAGCCAATGCATTAAGAGCTTCTCGCCTGCTTGTAAGCCCCAATTGCCAGGATCTTTCGCAATCTTCAAGCTTTGCGGCCAGCATAGTTTCATAACGCTTGCAATACAAAGACAGCGCCGCATCAAATGAGACTCCCGCTTGCAGTCCCAGCGCAACGACATCAATAAGCTCGGGTAACTCGCTTAAACAAGCCAAACGTAGGGCGCGTACTTCTCGTTTTGATTTTTGTATACCAAACTTTTGTTTAAGATGAGCAATAACGGGCAAATCTTCAAATTGAACCGGCTCTTTTTGCCTCATAATCAACATACGACGGGTGAAGCGCTTTAATGACCCTCGAACTGTCATGACGCAAGCAATATCACTTATAACCCAGCTGCCGTATCCAATACACAAAGCACAGACAACGCTTAAAACCACGGCAATCATAATACGCTCCTGTTCATAAGCGATCTGATTATCAAAAGAGCCAGCACATCCATCAGAATTGCAATGCATATGCTTGTGCTTCCTATTGATGTAGACAACCCTGCCCTATAGTCAGGTGATAAAAGCGTCAATACGGCAGCAAGTAAAACAGGTATCACCGAGACAACCTTTGCGGATAACCGTGCTTGAGAAGTCTTTACATCAAGCTCTCTGCGCAGCGCTACATTTGAAGTAACCATACGAGCTGTTCTCATTAACAGTTCATCCAAGGGCGATCCCGTTCTTTGCGAAATAGTAAGTGCGGTAGCAAGTAAAGCGATTCCCGGTGCATGCACTCTGCCACAAAGAGCATCAACCGCTTCTTCTACCGAGCAACCTCCCTTAATCTCAAACGAAGCCTGCAAAAACTGCGATCCAAACGGCTCGGTAAGGTTTTGTCCTGCGTATTCAATTGCCTGGGGCAATGATTTACCGGCTCCCAAAGCGGCAGAAAGTATGCGCAAAACCTCAGGCATTTGTTCGATTTCTTGTTTATGTAAGCGTGATTCATACCTCCCTACAAGCGTTACCAAAAGGGTGGCGCACAATACCAATCCAACAGGTATCCCAAATAAAGAATGGCTTATAAAAACTCCGGCCAGCATGAAGCTTATGGTCAATATAAAGACAAAAGCCAGGCTTCCAAAACATGTAAATTCGAACCCATATTCTGTCAGCATCTCATGTAAGCGCTTAAGCAGCGGCTCCACGAATTCGCGACGCGATAACTTTATGAGTTGCGGCTTGTGGCCCAATAATTCCACCAAAGCATAGAACCGTTCTTTTAATTGCCGGGGCCTCGAAACCTTTTGAGTAATGCTTTGTACATGTTGCTTCTGTATACCTAAGACTACCGTAATAACAGAAACCCCCATCAGGATGCAAGCCGTGTACGCGCAGATGTAAGCCATGATTCTGCTTCCTCCCGACCTACCAGACCCAAATGTACGGCTTGCTCAATAAAGCCCGGTTCACTTACAAGTTCCCAGGTATGTGAAGACTCATGAAATACTGCCAGACTTTGCAATTCTACAAGCCCCTCTCGAGAGCGCTTACATACACTCAGGTCTCCCACAACCCGCTCTCCCGTGGGAAGACGCATAGTCATAACAATGAGATCAAGCGCGGTTGCAACCTGGCTTTCTATAATAGATGCCGGCAAATCAATACCAAAACGTGCCAAAAGAACCAAACGCAGAATCGCTTCTTCAGGGGTTCCCGCATGAAGAGTCGTAAGCGAACCGTCATGCCCGGTATTCATTGCCTGAAGCATATCAATAGCCTCGCCACCACGTACCTCTCCCACAACAATGCGGTCCGGCCTCATGCGCAATGCGTTTTTTACCAAATCACGGATGGTAATAACTCCGGTGCCTTCAATTGATGCGTCACGAGCTTCAAGACGAACCACATGGGGGTGATTATGGAACTTCAGCTCAGCCGAGTCTTCAATAGTCACAATGCGCTCCCCGGTATCGATTTCGCAGGACAATGCATTAAGAATGGTTGTTTTCCCTGAGCCGGTACCTCCTACTACGGCTATATCTTGTCTGCTTTTTACCGCCATACGCAAAAGCCACGCATACCAGGAAGGCATTGCATTCTGTTCCACAAGCGCATCGAGGGTCATCACCTGATGCGAGAACTTACGAATGGTCACGGCCGGACCGTCTATTGCAATGGGTGGAATTACAGCATTTACTCGGTATCCGTTTTTAAGACGCGCATTAACAATGGGGCTTTGTTCATCAATACGTCTTCCCAAAGGCGCAATAATCCGATCTATAACCGCACGTATCTGTTCATCATTATCAAAAACACGCTGAGCCGGGATGAGACGTCCGCCCTGTTCATAAAAGAGCGACTGCGTGCCGTTTACCATAACCTCAGTCACCGAATCATCATTCATAAATGCTTCGAGAGGGCCGAGACCCACAACATCATCTATCACCTCCTGGATAAGCATAGAGCGCTCGGTCTCGGTCATTGACTCAAAACCGCCTTCATTTAAGATAGCAGACAGGGTCACGCTGAGCTCTGCTTTTGCCCGCTCAGTATCATGAACATCTGTTATGCGGGCAATTTCGCGATACCCCAGTCTTACAACCAGGGCCTCACGCAGATTCGAGCGCAAACGAGACCAGCGGCCTCCGCTTAGGTGGGTACCGGCATTCTTTGCAACTCGTTCCATTACCGACACAATGACCGCTCCTTTATGTGATCTTTTTGGTTGGATTCATTGTTATGCTTCAGACTTGGCTCAGAAGTTGTCTGCTCTTTTGAGGTTGCCAAAACCGATTGCTCTTACCTTGTCTTGACGGAGCAAGCTGCATTGCCGCCAATGTTAACCTTCCGCTTCCGGTCTGTGATAGAGCACATCCCAAATCAGCGCAGATAGTATGTATAAGATCTGCTGCGGAGAGAGCAAACTTGTTGCGGAGAGCTACAAGCTCGCCCGCGCTGCCAATAGACATGAGCTGCGCGACTTCTGAACCACCGTCAGCTACACGGAGAATCTGCGGTGTTTGAAGCTCAAAACTTGCCCGTGAGAAAAAGCTTTCATCCCGATGACGCGGATCACATCTGTTGATAACAGAGATAAGCTTGGTACGAGGAATACCCATGCGGACACATAATGCATGCTGAGCTCCAAGTGACTCCAAGGCCAAAGCACGTCTGTCAGACACCAAAAGGCACCTATCGGCGATTTCAAACGCTTGTGCAGCAGCTTCTCCTACTCCGCAAGGCAAATCTACAATCGCAATGTCTGCCTGTGCCGATGCCGCAAGAATCAGATCTTTTGCAAGCGGTCCCAAAAGCTCGGCATACTCGGGCTGGCTGCAGAATTCATAACCTGCAAGTCCCGGTTCAGGATTACATCTGCAACGCGCAAGCGTGCGGTTGTCCAAAAGAATCTCGGAGGGAATCTGACCCGCATCAAAAAGACCGTCAGTTTCTTCTGAACCCAGATATCCCAAACACGTGCCAAACTGAAAATCTAAATCAATTAAAGCGACTGCAAAACCTTCCCGGGCAAGCGTTAATGCCGCAAGTGTCGCAATTGAGCTCTTACCCACACCTCCGCGTGCCGATGCCATACAAATGGTAGGGATATGTATATCACCAGACTGAGCAAGGACATTCTCTGCCCGAATAACCGGATATGAACCGGGAGACAATCCCAAATGAATACATGCACTCGGCTGAGCATCAACTATCTCAACAGAATCAGCTTCACTAACCACAGAAATTGAATGTTTGGGTATGTAGGTATCGTTCTGTTTAGCCCCGGGAATACCTGTTTCAGATACTGCGTCAGCATCTGTTGAACAGGATGGTATACGCGAAAGCATTCCCGAAGCTCTGATTCCCCGCAAATGAGCCGCATTAGACTCGGTTTCTTCCCTGGCTGCGAATGTACCGTATATTTTTGGTGTCAAACCGTTCTCCCGAGAGAAACGGTTTGATCCACCTGATGCCCCCCGGGTAATAAGCATGTTGAGCTCTTCGTTTACCAGAGCTTCCGGCAGTTCACAAACATAGATATCATCCAGAACGGCGTCAGGCACCGGGTCACCATCCCAACAGCCGTGAGAATCATCGCCTTCATCATCTGCCTCAAACGTCTGCAGCAAATCAAAAAGCTCAACTATACCTACCACGGTAACACCACAGCATGCATTCCGTTCATACAATGGATCGTCAACAACATGCACTATACGTCTGGGGTTTTGCACAAGGTTACCAAAGGTATTAACGGCATTTTGTGTATGCATATCATAAATACCGTCAGCCACTAAAATGTAAGGAACTTCATGTTTGAGCTGCGAAATTCGTGAGGCTGCGCGGGCAGCAACCGGTTCCCACTCAACGCCTCCCACATGCCCTGCTTTAACGAGAGCTTCTGCACAGACAAGGTACTCGTGAGGGCCGCAGCACAATAACCATTTTGTGGATCTCATCATAGTAATCCTCTCCTTGGCAAGGGCAACTAACGAACTATTTAACAGCCTCAACCGAACCTGTTGCGCTGCGGCTACTCACAACGGTACCCTCCTGAAGTGCGGCGTCAGCCGCGGGCAAAACAAGATACAAGCTTTGGAGGGTTGAAGCAGCTATAACCGATTCCACCAGGGATCTATCCACCGCAAGTGTCACAGATGACGCCTGCGAGCTGCCGCGAATATCACACTTTAAAACTTCAATACCAATACCGAGGACCGCCGCACTCCCCTGTGAGATCACATAGATGTCAACTAAATCATGAGGAATAAGAGCTCCTCCTACCGTTCCAACCAGTGAGCAGGCAACGGTTACCGCGACCTTCTGCGAAGGCACCTCTAGCTGCTCTCCGGTTTGTTCAAGATTTACCAATGAAAGCGGGGTATTCTCGGCAATATCAGATGCCGCATACGCGCCTTTAAACTGTTCCTTGTTGGTCAGAGCCCCCTCAGGCAACAGGTCAACAAGCCATTCCACTGCTTCTACATTACGCTCAGAAAACATCTCTCCGCGCGTAATACTTCGCGTTGTAACATATGCAAATACTGTCTCACCACCATACCGTGCAATAGCATCAGCACGTTTGGTATCTGCCTCCCCACGAATTTGCAGCGCATATGCAGCCATAAATGCAATCGCCAGAACCGCGCAAACACTAGCCACAATAATGCGCACCTTAAACGACATAGCATCCTCCCCCAGGTAAATGCAAGCATATTGCTGAGGGGGTACCTACTATTGTGCGGTATACCCGCCCAAAAGTATATAGACAAATTGTGTTGTCTCAATTGACCTAACACTCATCTAACACAGCAGGTCAAAGCTTATAAACTATGCTCTATCCCATAAATAACGCATCTGATAATCATAATGCGACACATCTTATGTAACATATAGTAAGTATGGAATACTCCAGAACAGTATTGCCTTTATTCAAAAAATGGGCTGATACACATTCCGTCCTGAGCGTTTTTATGAGGCGAAAGCGAAGGATGGTATGTGTATCAGCCCATTTTTTGAATAAAGGCAATACTGTTCTGGAGTATTCCTTATTAACTATTTAGTCAAAGATAACGGAGCCGACAAATCAAGACTCCTGCGATTATGAAGCATTTCTGCTGTAAAAGCACGGTATCGTTCAAGGCGGTCAGGATCCACTTCTCCTGAAGCCACGCCCTCGCGTACCGCACATCCCGGCTCGCTTCCGTGAGAACAGTCTCTAAAACGGCATGCGTGAATGCGTTCATCAATCTCCGGGAATACGCATGCCAAACCGCGGTCCTCGTTGAGAAGCGGCAATGACCTGAGACCGGGAGCATCAGCCAAAACACCTGCGTCAGGGAGCTTAAGCATACGACGAGCAACAGTTGTATGTCTTCCTAAATCATCTTTCTCGCGTACGGCCGAGGTGCCCAAGACCGGAGAACCCACCATGGTATTCACGAGGGTAGACTTTCCTGCACCACTTTCGCCCAGTAAAAGTGCGCTTGTTTGGAACGGGACGAGAGCTTTTACCTGTTCGATTCCCGTATTATCCAAACTGCTTGTTACCACAAGAGGGATATTTGGACCAATAGCAGCGCGTACAAGCTTGACATCAGCTTCTACATTGGCACTTCTATCTGCTTTTGTAAGAACAACGGCAGCTTGCATGTTACCTTCATAGGCAATTACTAACGAGCGCATAATACGCTCACAGCTTACCGGCCGCTTAGACAATGCCTGCACGGCAATGAGCAAGTCAAGATTGGCGGCAAGTACCTGACGCTGGCCGCGGTTGCTCCCATCCCAACGAGTAAGTTCGCTTTTACGAGGTAGAATCGCTTCTATGCGGGCTTTGTCATGAGTTTGCGGAATGCTTACCAATACCCAATCTCCAACTGCCGCGCGTTTATCAGCATTCTTTACCAGGGCGATTGCGTGTTCGGCCCGCACGGTTTGCAGTTTTGTCACAACCAAAGGATATCCCCGGTCCAGTCTTACCACACAACCAAGCACGCACTCCTCCGGAGGATTCATGCTATTCTCGGCAAACTCCTCGCGATACCATGCGTATGCTTTGTCCTCAAACTCACTTGACGGAAGTATCTCGTCATAAGCTGGGGTAAATGGGTCTTCAAAGGATTCCTGCATGGTAGGATCCATAGATTCATACAGAACGGTACGGCTGTGCTTGCGATTTTGGTTTTCAGAGGAGCTTTTTAATGCTTTTTGTCGTTGTGTGCCGCTGGCTTTAAACTGTTTACTCACGCACGATTCCTTCTCTTTAAAACAAAGCCCACAACCAAAAGAGTAATACCTACAAAGGTTAAAGCTCCGCCAACATAAAGCTTTGATATAGTAATCTTTTGCGGATGGTATCCGCCTTCTTCAACAACGCTCACATCATAAGCGGTTACATCAAGCGTTCCGGTTTCGTTATCATCTGCGACACGGTAAATACCCGTTACCAAGAGCGTTGTACCCTTGGTTTGGTAAGCACCGTAGTAGCTAATGAGCGCTATTTGGGTTTCGTCCATAAGCACGCCAATGGTTGCACGGGCACCGCTTGTTGCCTGCATTGTTATCCAGCGTCTACCGGTTGTGGCAGACGCAAGAACATCTCCCACAACTTCCCCTCTAAAAGTAACAAGCGTAGAATCAAGTGTTGTATCTGCATTTGCCAGACGGTTAATGCTTACATATGTCGAACGCATTGACGGAACATCAGAAGGAAGAATTGCATGGTCTTTGCCAAGCTCGGTTGTGAGATATCGTCGCTCTGTAACGGCAACGGTTACCGGCGCCTCACTGGCCAAGGCTTTAGAAGAAGGCGTCGCAAGAAAGACTACAAATACCACAACCAATAAAGCGGCAATGATAATAAAGCAGTAGAGCAAAATCCAGCCTACCGTACCCATGAGCTTTGGCATCTTTGGCAATGTCCCGCTTTGTGTCTTCTTGGTGCGCTGACGCTCAGGAGAAGCCATGGTTACTCATTGCCCCCTCTCATGCTGGAATCACTGACAACGCGGCTGATGGCGGGAACCTTTTAATAAAAGCGCTCCCTATCTTTGAATCAATGCAACCACGGCCCACCGAAACAAGCAAACTCGTAATGGTAGAAAGGAATGTTATGAATTCGAGACGGCCGGCAAGCATCTGGATGAGATACGTTATCTTAAGCGGCGTGGGCAAACCCTCTCCTATGATACCCGCAGATATACCGCAGTTGTTTGTGCACGAGACACTCTCGAGCATTGCGCTCAAAGGGCTGTATCCGCACAGCATGCCCATAATAGCACCGGTGATATATGTCACCAAAAAAAGCAGCAAAACAAGCATGGCGTTTCGTGAAAGCTCATCTGTAAGCGTCTGTTCTCCCAGATGGTAATAACGAATCACAGACCGTGCATGCTGCGGCAAAAGCCTGCGTCTGACTTCGCTTGCAATAGACTTGAACACAATGGCCATACGTATGGCCTTAATACCGCCGGCTGTAGAAGATGTGGCTCCGCCCATGGACATAGCCAGAATATAAGCAAAAAGGATACCCGACGATGCGACTCCGGTAAGCTGAGTCGAAGTCAGGGAACAAAAACCGGTGCCGGTAAGAGCACTTGCCGCATTAAAAAGTCCCTTATCAATAATAGTACCAATCGAACCAAAATAACCGTCGTGTGCGAATGCAACGCTTAGCAGAATTATGATAATGAAGCTCCACAGGAGTATCATGCGAGTCTCGATATCGCGGAAGAACTCTCGAGGACCTTTAACGGCCATGCGCAAATAAACCACAAAACTAAAAATACCGGCAAACATGAGCACCATGAGCACTGCATAGAGTATCGGCTGATGATAATAGCCAACTCCCGCATCCATTGCGGTAAGACCGCCGGTAGATACAGCCGCAGCAGCAAGACAGAACCCGTGATAAAGCGCACGAAGCCCGCTCATACCGCACAGAACACGGCATAAAAGCGTGCATACAAGCGTACCAAATACAATAAAAGCGCCGAGAATGCCTGCAAGCAAACGCGATGTATCGGCAAATCTCGGAGATATGCGGTCGAGATGCCCTTCAGCCTCAAACAACAATCCTGCACCCGAGAAGCCGCTGATTGTACCCAGTCCCAAAGCTACCAAAACAATGCCTTCAGCGCCTATGACAAGCATAATCTGGCGCCACAGCCCAAACGAAATTGGGAGATGCGACAGGTTTTGCAAAAGCGCCATGCCGGTATCAGTGTAATAAGAAACCGAGTCAAAAAACGCATCAAAATACGTATCAAAATATCCACCTACAAAAAAGGGAACAGCCGAGACCAACGCTGCGGCAACCCATGCAAGACCGGTAATAACCAAGGCCTGCATGCCGGTGAGGCCTTTGCGTTTAGGCTTCACAAGACGCATTGCGGCTCCCGCTACAAAAGCAACACCAAAACCCACAAAAAAGTCAAGCGCAGGTTCAGGCTCATTGCAGAGAAGGGCTACCAAAAGAGGAATCAGCATAACAACCCCAATTGCAAGCACCATAGTGCCCAAAAAATGCACTATGGTACATACATCATCTATACGCAACCGGGGCCACATGTATTACACCTCAACAAGCTGAACCAAAGACTTAATGCCCTGTGTCATATGAACGGAGCCGTCAAGCCCAATTATGAGCGCTTCGAGGTTCTCGCGTTCTTCTACAAACTCGAGCGCATTCTTAATTCCCAACGCAAATAGTGTAGTCGAGAACCCGTCGCCGTCAAGTGACTTTTTACTGAGAATGGTTGCACCGCCAATGTCAGTCTCAACGGGCATTCCGTTTTTAGGATCAAGAATATGATGATAAAACACGCCGTCTTTTGTAAAATTCCGTTCGTACAAGCCGCTCGTTACAACAGACATACTGCTCGCCTGTACAACTGCCCGCAACTGCTCGGGATGCGCAGGATCCCTTACACCTATACGCCAGGACGTTCCGTCAGGTCGTGAACCAATGGTTAAAACATTGCCTCCCAGGTTCACAAATGCGCAATCACATCCATGCTCTTTGAGCAAATCTGCAAAGGCATCAGCAATATAACCCTTGGCAATACCGCCCAAATCTACGCGAGCTACCGGGTCAGCAAGCCGGGCTGTGTTATGTTCTTTGTCTACCTCGAGCATTCTCCAATCAACATGCTTAAGAGCTTCGCTCAGGTCTTCTTCCCGTGGAATAATACCCTCATGAAAATCCCAAAGCGGGGTTACAATTCCCATGGTAATATCAAACACACCCCGGGAAGCTTCACAGTAAAAGCGCGACTTATCGAGAAGGTCGATTGTGCGTGCCGAGAGCTCAACCGCTTGACCCCGTGCATCATTCAAGCGTGTAATTTCGCTTGTTTTACGTGTGCGTGAAAGAGAAAGTTCGAATTCCATAGCGAGCTCACGCAGCTCAATAAGCGCCTGGGTAAGAGCATTATCTGTAAGGTTTTTACTTCCGGGAAAAGCTTTAACCGAGACCTGCGTATTAAACACCGGAAGGATAATCTGAAACGAACCGTCTGCAGATTTTGAAGGCTGGATCACGTGAATGAGACTGTCCATATCAAAAGCAAAAGAACCTTTTACACTTTGTGACACCGCTGCTTTTTTTGGCGTCTTAGTGTTGTTTGATGCTGTCATAAATACCTTTCGTCTCGGTCAATTGTACGCCCGCAGCTTTGAGAAGGTCTTTTGTTGCCGCGTGCTGTGCATTCATAAGAATACTGTTCCGGTCACCGTGTTCAACAACAGACCCCTTATGCATAACAAGAATATCATGCGACATATTTGCGACCGCTGCAATGTTATGTCCAATAAATACATATGAACATGCGACTTCGTCCTGAATATCATGAAGTAAATTAAGTATCTGTGCCTGGACGAGAACATCAAGCGCACTCGTACATTCATCACAAATAAGAACACGTGGATTAAGCACCAAAGCCCGTGCAATTGCTACTCGCTGGCACTGGCCGCCTGAGAGCTCGTACGCCCGTTTTGAAATGACCTGACTGTCTAATCCTACGCGTTCGAGCATGTCACAACAAAGCGCATCCCGTTCGTGCGTGGTCATGTGTGATTCATAGATATCGAGAGGTTCTCTGATAATTTGCCCTACTTTCCAGCGGGCTTCCATGGAACCCAGAGGATCCTGGAATATAAACTGGATGGAGCGTCTTAATAAACGTTTTTCTTTGGCAGACTGTGCAAACAAATCGCGGCCGTCAAAAAATACCTGCCCCTGCGTGGGCTTTAACAACCCGCCTACTATCTGGGCTAATGTTGATTTTCCCGAGCCGCTGGCGCCTACAATACCAAGCGTTTTGCCCTGTTCAAGCACAAACGAAACATCATCAACAGCCAAAGCATCATGTTTTGAATAGGCAAAAGTGATATGCCGCGCTTCGAGCGTACTCATGCTAAAACACCTTCACTCTCAGGCGCTTTGGCATCTTCCCAGGCATGCAGACACCATGCCTCATGCGGCTCAGACAACTGAGAATCGTCACATGACTGCCACGACACCTCTTTATTAAAGCAACCGGTACGGGCACGCGGGCATCGCGGCGCAAAAGCACAAAGCATGCTCTCGCGGTTCTTCTCGGGCATAGAACCGGCCACATCACAAAGACGCTCAAAACCTAAAAGAGAAACACGGGGAACCGCATCAATAAGAGCCTGCGTATAAGGATGGCCGGGGTTATGGAGAACATCTTTGCATGGCCCGACTTCTACAATTCGCCCGGCATACATAACCGCAACAGAATCACAGCGCGAGCGCACAAGTTCAAGATCATGACTTACGAGCAGCAAAGCGCTTTGCTGTCTGTGCACAGCCGCAAGCAAAACATCTGCAACCGCCTGCTGGGTAACACTGTCAAGCGCGGCAGTGGGCTCGTCAGCCACCACCAATGAAGGATTACCCATAAGAGCGCTTGCAATGTTCACGCGCTGCCTCATGCCGCCGCTCAGTTCTTGCGGATAACAGTTTAGCACCCGCTGCGTATCCTTAATTCCGACGCTCTCCAAAAGCTCCCGTGCGCGCTCATAGGCAGCAGCCTTTTTTACCCCTTTGTGCCAGGTAAGATACCCGTCAATCATTTGTGTACGTACTTTAAGACGGGGGTGTAAATAAGCCATGGTGTTTTGGGGAACAAAACCAACATGCCGGCCCAAAATAGTGCGCACCCGGTTGGCGTCAGCATTTTGCATATCATAACCCATAAGCATAAGACGTGTGGCTTCGCACATCACACGGGGTGGCAAAAGACCCAGACAGGCCCTTACCGTCAATGTTTTACCGCAGCCTGTTTCGCCCACAAGGCCAAGCGCCTGGCCTGCTTTGAGGGAAAGGTTCGCATGCGCCACAAGCGTCTTGTCCCGGGCGTCTGTTATGCGCAAATCACATACTTCAAGCAGCATGGTTCCCCCTCTGCGTAAGTACGTCGCTAATAACGTCACCCAGCATATTAAAACCCAGAACACTCCCCAAAAGCGCACAGCCCGGCGCAACCGCAATATGAGGATGGAGAATTACATAGGTAAATGACTCAGACAACATAGTACCCCAGCTTGCAAGCGGAGGCTGAATGCCAAGGCCCAAAAAGCTCAGCGCTGCTTCCAAAAGCATTGCCGTACCAATAGCCGCGCTCAGTTGAACCAAAAGAGCGCTTGCAATATGGGGAACCACATGACAAAGCGCTATTCTCACCGGAGAGCAGCCATAGCTCTGAGCCGCCCGTACTGCCAGACTTTGATTTACATCAAGCGAGAGCTGGTAAGAAATACGCGCAAACGTTGGGAGTACAAAAACGCTTACCGCAATAAGAGCGCTCAGGAGTCCTCTGCCCATAACAAGAACAAGCATGAGCGCAAGCATAATGCCCGGGAACGCCATGATTCCGTCAATAATTCTCATAAGAACAGCTCTCATAACACGGGATCCCATAGTAGCGATTACTCCTATGGCGCTGCCGGCCAAAGCCCCAAGTGATACGGCGCCAAAACCCACGGCACAAGCAGGCTGGGCTGCCACCATGGTTCTCGACAGAATGTCCCGGCCAAATTGGTCACATCCAAACGGATGGCTCCAACTGGGCAAAGCAAATCTCATGGGAAGATCCATCGCGGAAGGATCATATGGAGTCCAAACCAAGGATACCAAGCATACAATAACCGTAATTGCCGAGAAAACCACGGCAATGTACCAGGAAATCCTATGTCCTCTCCTTATTCTGCTGCGTGTTTTCTGCGTGTTGGTACTCATGGCTGTTTTTGCCTTGCACCGGGGTTTAAGGCCATAATGACAAGATCACAGAGCAGATTTACCAACACTATACAGGCTGCGATCACAATTACTACGCCTAACACAAGCATGAGGTCGCGCTGTTCAACCGAGGTCAGAAGCAGCCTGCCAAGTCCGGGCAGCGCAAAGATGCTCTCTATTGCGACTGTTCCGCCCAAAAGCTTGGCCATTTGCATTCCGGCAGAAGTCACCGGCGCAACCAATGCACCTTTTAAGATATAAATGCAAATAACACGTACTCTTGTGAGCCCTTTGACCTGCGTCGACAACATACTGTCATGAGACGCCGCTTCGAGAACCGAGTTGCGTACCGTTCTTAAAAGAACGCCGCACTCACCTGCCGCCAATGCACAAGCCGGAAGCGTGAGACTTGCAATACACCCGAGAGGATCTTCTTGCAAAGGAACATATCCGCTCACCGGGAACCATTCCAGGTATGACGAGAAAAACAGCATGAGCATTATCGCAAGCCAAAAAGCCGGCATGGCAGACCCAAACTGCGTCAAAATGCGGGCAACAACATCTACCCATGAATTGGGATGCAGCCCTGCTGCAATGCCAAAGCCCAGTGATATTACCAAAGCAAGAGCAGTTGCATAAAGAGAAAGCAGCAGCGTGACCGGGAATGCCTGAGCAATAACACCGGTAACCGGCATTGCATAGAGGCGTGACTCTCCCAGATTACCGGTCAAAACGCCTCCAAGCCATCCAAAATACTGCTGGACAAGCGGTGTGTTCAACCCAAGTTCCTGGCGCATAGTCTCAACTGCCTGGGGTGTTGCTTCCTGCCCTAAAATAAGAGTTGCCGCATCTCCCGGTGCAACACGCAAAATACAAAACGCCATAAGCGAGCACACAAACAGTACGGCCAAGGCAGCTCCGCATCTATAAGCCACTACCTTTAACATGCTTTTAGGCCTTTCGTGTTGCCATCGCTGTTTATGAGCCCGGCCATTTTACCGCTTTACTCGCTTAATGTCACATACTTAAACTGGTAAATGTCAATAGGATACATTGCAAACCCTTGTACCTTTTGTGCTGCAATATAGGTAGTAATAGGATCCTGAATATACAAAGCGGGAACCTCTTGTGCAAGGAGTGTCTCAATATCCTGAACAATCGCGATTCGCTTTTCTTCATCGAGTTCGGTTCTATACTGAGCAAGCATTTTATCGAGCTCCTCGTTTGAGAAGTTCATATAATTCTCCGAGCTCGTAGATTCATAGCGCGCAAGGAGCGTAATAGGATCGAGACGACCCGTATGGCCAACAACCGTGAGATCATACTTACGGCCGGTATAGACCTCGTCTAACCAAGCAGCCCACTCCAAAATCTCAACTTTGCAGGTTATGCCAACCTTTTTGAGAGCATCGGCGATAATTTGGCCGGCATCAACATACATTTGGTAATCTTTGGGCAAACGCATATTGAGCGTGAGACCATTCTCATAACCGGCTTCTTTAAGCAAGGTTTTTGCTTTTTCGGGATCATAGGGATACGTGTTGCTGCAATCAATATAACCTTTGAGCATAACCGGATAATGTGAACCAATCGCAATACCCTGACCCCACCAAACCGAGTCAATCAGCTCTTGTTTATTAACCGCATAATTAATGGCTTTGCGTACACGAACATCAGCCAGGGCTTTGTTTTCGCTGTTCATAGCCATGAGTTGTACACCGTTTTGCGGCGCCTGGATGAACTGGAACGTCGTATCGTCCTGCAATGCCTCAACCTGCTCGCTTGTACCCATCAAGAGATCAATCTCGCCCTTGCGCAGTGATACAAGCTGTGAGGTAGAATCGGGCAAAACAGTAAACTCAATGCGGTCAATATCCGGTTTTTGGCCCCAGTACTTCTCATTGCGTACCAAAACCACTTTTTGCTGAGGAGTCCATACATCAAGCTTATAAGGACCAGTACCCACCGGCTGTGAAGAAAGCTTTTCGCCGGCAGTAACGTCAACAACGGCAGCCCATGCATATGCAAAATCAGAAAGCGCACTTACGTTTAATGTCTTGGTATGTACCGCGAGCGTTGTCTCATCGAGCGCTTCAAAGGTATAGCCGCTATACTGGCTTATCTTAGGACTGGCGGGATCAAGCAAGCGTTCAAATGACGCAACACAGGCATTTGCATCGCAGGGGTTCCCGTTCGAGAAGGTCACGCCATCCTGAAGAGTAAAGGTAAGCGTGAGTCCGTCTTCAGAAACATCCCAGCTTTTTGCAAGAGCGGGTATGATATCGCCGTCAACGGTAACTTCCACGAGTGTGTCATAGAGGTTTGCGGTGATTTCGAGGGTTGCCGCGGCAGCAGTCCTTTGAGGATCCAAACCGTCAGGATCCACACCGATTCCCATTTTAAGCACTTTTTGATCTGAAGAAGAAGCTGACGTTGCGTCAGTTTGATTCCCTTGCTGGCCGTCTTTTTGCTCCGGAGTATCATTGCAACCGGAAAGCCCGGCTAACGCCAAAAAAGCAAGAGCTCCACCCAGTACTTCTCGGCGTGTAACTTTTTGTGAAAACATAAACCATCCTTTATTTATCAGACGTTTTGGTTGCTTTTGCAGAAGAACGCTTTGCCGTACTTGCAGAAGATGTACGTTTTGTTGCGGTCTTTGTTGTACGCTTTTTGGCCGTAACGGCTTTTGCTGCCTTCTTGGGGGCGTCATCAGAAGCATTAGCTTTTTTAGCGGGGCAATCCATGTTGACGCAGATTTTCCAAGGACCCCGCGATGTTTTAACCTCAACAATGGGCGCTCCGCAATGCTCGCATACCAAACCGGTAGCTTTAATATCTCCACGTTGCGGCAAGGGATAACTGGTTTGGCACTGCTCGTAATTGGAACAGCGTATAAAGCGTTTTAAGGTTCGCTCACTTCTGTGAGCAATAAGAGAACCTTCACGGCCCTCAGCAGCGCATACAGGACAATTTCCTACTATAACATCAGACTCTTTGTTGCTGGGACAAGCAGGATCTATGCAGGTTACATACGGTTTTGCTCTGAACGGTCTCACTTGCATCTGCGGACAACCGCAAACCGGACATACTGTTTCAACGGGATCAATTTTGCCCTGCGGCAAAGGATAGGTAACGTCGCAATCAGGCCAGCCCATACAGCCAATAAAAGACGAGCGGGTCTTTGCTGACTGCTTAACTACCAGATCACGGCCACATTTTGGACAGGCACCTACGCGCGCATCCGCTGTAACCGCATCGCTGATAGCTGCGCCGAGGTCATCCTTATGCTCTAAAAGACTGCCCAATAAACCAAACAGCAATTCTCTCGAATGGTAAACAACCTCGTCCTGTGACTGTCCGCCCTCGCTTACCGCGTTCATGTCGGTTTCGAGTTCACTTGTCATATCAGGCGTTGTGATGCGGTTTGCATAGGTCTCAAGCGCTTCAATAATTGCCATACCCAGCTGGCTTGGCTCTATGGGGTCATTCTTAAGATATTTAACCTCATAGAGTCGTTCAATAATTGATGCTCGTGTTGACTTAGTGCCAAGACCGAGCTTCTCCATTTCTTGAACGAGCTTGCCCTGACTATAGCGGGCAGGAGGTTCTGTTTGCTTGGCTTCAAGTTCCACGTCGCTTACAAGAACAGTTTTGCCAACCTGTACCTGCGGAAGCTCTTCATCCTTTTTTGCACCATACGGATATATTTCGCGGTAACCCGGTTTGATGAGTACATCACCGCTAGCCACAAAAGGCTCGCCCGCTACATCAACGGTTACCGTTGTGGCTTCTATAACAGGCACATCCGAGAGTGTCGCCAAAAACCTCCGGGCAATGAGGTTATAGAGCTTCCACTCCTCAGCTTTGAGTTTGTCCTGTTGAGCGGCAGCTGTTGGGTAAATTGGCGGGTGGTCGGTTGTTTGCTGTTTGCCGCGTGTTGCCTTAAGCGGCTGGTGCGATAACAGTTTACGGCAATACGGAGCATAAGCCGGTACCTGCTCGAGTTCACGAACCGTTTGGGCAAGATCAAGAGTATCAGGATACACGGTATTGTCAACACGAGGATATGAAATAAGACCGCTCATATACAGCGACTCGGCTATACGCATGGTGCGGGCCGGCACCAATCCTTCTGCGGCTGCAGCCGCCTGCAACGACGTTGTATTAAAAGGTGTCTGTATGGGTCCTTTGCGAGTCTTTTTGGTAACATCGGTAATGGTGCCGGTCGAAGCTGAAGACGCGCGTTCATAAGCCTTCTTTGCCTCTTCCAGAACCTTAAACCGCCCTGTTTTGTGAGTTGCCCTAAACGTCTCGCCTGATTCGCATGTCATCAGAGCTTTGATTTGCCAGTAGTCCTCGGGCACAAAGGCAAGTCGTTCTTTTTCACGATTTACTACAAGAGCTAACGTGGGAGTTTGTACGCGGCCGGCGCTTCTGACGTTGCCAAAGCCGCCAAACTTTGCCATGGTAAGATAACGCGTTAAAACCGCGCCCCAAATAAGATCGATATACTGACGGGATTCTCCGGCAGCGGCGAGGTTCTCGTCAACATCTACAAGGTTTTTAGGGTCAAACGCATGTTCCAGCTCGGCACGGGTAAACGAGGAATAACGAGCTCGTGTAACGGGCGCCTCGGTATTTACTTCGCGCACCATACTTACCGCATCGCTGCCAATAAGCTCACCCTCACGGTCAAAGTCGGTTGCGATAATAATGCCGTCGGCCTTTTTTGCGAGGTTCTTAAGGGTTCTGATAATATCCTTCTCGGCCGGGTTCTTTTCTACCGGAGCCCAGACAAGATAGGGAAGGCTCGGAACCTGCCAGCCCTTCAGATCAACTCCGTCTTTGGTAAACGGCCTTTTTGCCTTTTCATACGGAGGTTTTGGAAGGTTATTGGGAATAGAGGCCTGTACGGTTGTGCCGTCTGTATTCAGTCCCTGCCAACCTGTTGTTTTTGACCAAGTTAATTTGTCAGGAAAATCAACCGCTAAAATATGGCCGCGCAAACCCATTGCAACCCATTCTTCACCGTTACGCATAAAGCGGTTAACGGGCGTTGAGAAAACCTTGTCTTTTTTGACGCTCGTGCCAAGTTCTTTTGCAATATTGTCGGCAGCGTTTGTTTTCTCGGCAATAACAAGCTTCATACAAACTCCGCTTCTACTCGCTGAGTGCAACCGAACGCGCTTCTTCTATGCGCTGCGTGAGATACGTAATCCACGCGTCCATACCGTCGTGCTTTGTTGCAGAAATGGGGAAGATCTGTGCATTCGGATTTAAATCATCTATCTCCCGGTAAAACGCATCAGTATCAAAATCGAACACCGGAAGCGTGTCAATTTTGTTGAGCAGAATCACGTTGCGTGCCTGGAATATACCGGGATACTTAAGCGGCTTGTCATGTCCTTCAGGCACCGAGAGTATCATTGCTTTAAACGATTCGCCCAAGTCAAAATCAACGGTACATACGAGGTTGCCCACGTTTTCGATGATAATCAAATCTGTCTGATTGAGATCAAGTATCTCTGTCGCACGCTTTATCATAGCGCCTTCGAGGTGGCAAAGTCCCCCCGTATTAATCTGCACCGCCTGCGCACCATGCTCTTTTACCTTTTGAGCATCAACATCGCTCGCAATATCGCCCTCAATAACGGCTATGTGATAAGAATCCTTAAGAGCTTCTATGGTAGCGAGAATGGTAGATGTCTTCCCGGCTCCGGGACCGCTCAGCAAATTTACCACGCATATACCGTGCTTTGCATACAGATCCCTGAGTTCTTTGGCCAAGGCCTCATTTTTGCCTAAGATATGCTGGGAAACATCAATGGTAGCTAAAGACATAGACACTCCTCTAGACTATAATATAAAGGGCGGGTATTACAAACCCTCCCTGTCCTCAACCAATAATAATTCGTCTGACTGCGTTAAAGCATCAAAAAGAAACGGTTTTCTTACACATCCACATCAATCGCAGTAATTTCAAGCTCTCTGCCCTGTAAAAGCAGTGTCTGAGCACTGCCGCATTTTGGGCAACGCACGTGCAGACGGTCATGTTCAAACTCGGTACCGCATACTACACAGGCAGAGCGTGGTTTTACTTCTTCTACCACAAGCTCTGCTCCTTCAACAAGCTCGCCGCGCTCTTCACAGGCAATATCCCACAAAAACATAAGAGATTCTGTTACAACCTCGGTCATGTCGCCAATACGCAAACGCACAGCAAGCACACGGTTAGCGTTTGCTTGCTGTGCAGAAGGAATAACAGCGTCGAGAATACCTTGGACTATCGAGTACTCATGCACGGTTTATTTATCCTCGTCGTCCTCGTCTTCAGAGTCTTCGTCCTCGTCTTCATCATCTTCATCGTCTTCATCAGGGTCAATCCAGGTGCCCTCTGCCTTTTGCTTCTCAATGCGCTTACGCAATACAATGCGCGAAACAAAGAGCGAGAGCTCGTAAAGACTTATGATTGCCGCAAACATGAAGACCATGGTCATGGGGTTGGCATCAGGGGTAACAACCGCGCACAAAACCAAAAGAACAACATAGACCGTACGCCAGTTAGAGCGGAATGTCTTATAAGGCACCAGGTTAAATACCGTAAGATAGAATACAATGAGCGGAAGCTGGAAAGCAAATCCAAAAGCAATCTCAAGACCGAGAATTGCCTTGAGATACGTTTGGGAATCAGCCAATACCGTACCAAACGCCTCAGACTCACCAATCATCCATTGGAATGCAACGCCAAGAATAAAGGAATAGCAGAAGATCAAACCAAGGATAAAAAGCACAACGCCGCATGCGAGCGTGGGAAGCACCCATTTACGCTCGTTTGGCTTGAGCGCCGGCAAAAAGAACGCGAGAATTTCCCACAATACAATGGGCGAACATACGGCCAATGCCATAAAAATAGCAACACGGAACCTAATTGAGAAGCCGCCCAACGGTGAGAAAACATAGAGGTCTGCCTGACCTCCTTCTGCATCTGCCAAATATGGCATAACAGGATGCATGAGAAACTCAATAAGAGTCGGAGTGGCAAAATAGAGAATCATTGCCGTTACAAAAAGCGATACTACAATAATGGTCAACCTGCGGCGAAGCTCGCCAAGGTGATCCATTAAGGGCATGCGCGCTGGTCCAATAGGCATAATACAATGAGGCTAGACGCTTATGCTCTACGCCTGCTCCCCCTCTCCGCTCTTTTGGGCTGCAGCCGCGCGTGCCGCAGCAATCTTTTCTTTATCAATACCGTACAGCTTGGCTGCTTTGGTAGTAGTTGTTTTCTTAACAGTAGTGGTAGCAGGCTTTGCCGCGGTGGTGCCGGCTGCCTTGTTGGCTTCTGCGGCCTTCTTCTCGGCATCGAGACGGGCTTTCTTCTCGGCAAAGGTTTCTGACTTGCCGGATTTCTTGACCGGTACCTCAACTGCCTGAGCTTCTTGAGATTCTGTTGCTGCGGCATCAGAGGGCTGTTTTGAAGCTGCCTGGGCTTCTGCTGCCAAACGGGCCTTCTTCTCGGCAAAGGTCTCCGGCTTAGAAGAAGCGCTTTTACCCGAAACCTTCTTTTTGGGGCCTTGCTTTTTGATTGGCTCTTTAGCAGCCTGATTAATTGGATCATAGATCTCGGTCTTCACCATTTGGTTCATTTGATCCTGCGCAGAACGGAACTGACGCAGAGCCCTGCCTATGGTCCTACCCATAGAAGGCAAGCGGTCAGGACCAAAAAGCAGGAAACCAAATATTAAGATGATGACGAGCTCGGTACCACCTATTCCTAACACTGTTGGTGCCTTTCGTTGCTCAAACTCATACTACCTTACGCTGAAACTAACATAGTATAACTAATTCTTTTGCAAAACCAAGCTAACCACAAACAATTCGCGAGACATGCGCAGTTACTTCTCCGGCGCATCGTGCAGCACAATGGCGTCAACGCCCAAAAGACTCATTATACGTGCCACATTGTCTTGAGGCTTAATCACTTTAAACTCACAACCGAGTTCATCTGCTTTATGCTTCGCACCAACCAATACGCCAATTCCCGTTGAGTCAATATAGGGAACTTCAGAAAGGTCGACGCCTACCGAACGTACCTGAGGAACACCAAACGCATCATCTATGCCGTTGCGAAGAACATCGGCATTGCTCACGTCAACTTCGCCGGTTACATAAACAAAGGTTTCCTGCGGGTCAAGTGTAACGGTAACATCAAGCTCCATTGGCATACACTCCCATCATTTTTGTGTAAATCCAACCAATCACCCAGAGGGCAAGTTGCATGATTACCCATGTGCGCCAAAAATCAACGCACCTTTTTTGAAGTCCTAAGCATCAACACAACTTTTTAAGCCCGCGCTCAAATATTATGCATTAGCAGGTGCATTTGATTCAGACGCAGTCTCGTTTTTGCTCGTCTCGGAATCAGAAAGTTCCGGAGCAAGCGGCTCTGAAGTCTCTTCTGTCTGAGCAGCGTCTTCAGATTCTGCCTCAACCTCAGCAGCGGCCTCGGCTTCTGCATCAATATAAGACTGGACAAGCGAACTGTACATTTGGGCCATAGTACCATATCCGTACGGGTCTACAGCATCTGTCTCCGCAGCTTTATCAAAAGCAGCTTTTGCTTTTTCATTCTCTCCCTGCTGGAAATAGAACATACCTAAGGTATACCAGGCATACGAGAAACTGTCATCGGTAGCGGTGAAGTCTTCAAGCTCTGAAATTGCCTGTTCTTCCTGTCCGCTTGTATAAATGCATGAGATACGGTTTACACTGACTGATTTTGAATCAGGATCGAGTGCGAGATAGCGATCATAATAAGAAATTGCCTGTTCAAAAGTCTCGTCAATATGAACCTGGGCCTGAGACTTTACAACCTCAGCCGCACCTTCAGACTCTTGGCCGTCTGGTGTTGAAGCTTCAGCCTCGGGACTTGTAGCTTCACTCTCGGGACTTGT
>JAFWFL010000039.1 GCA_017515595.1 Coriobacteriales bacterium | reverse complement strand
GTGAGAAGGGGCTGGGTACACATTTCGTCCGAAGCGTTTTTATGAGGCTAAAGCGAAGGATGACATGTGTACTCAGCCCCCTTCTCACATACTCAAAAAATATCGCAAGAACCGTCCTCTGAATACCCATCTGTCATAAGCCAAAGGGTAAGGCTAAATCAAAACAGCTCAGAGACCAATTTGATCCCTGAGCTGTGGTAATTCATGGAGCCAGTTATCGGACTTGAACCGATGACCCCCGCTTTACGAGAGCGGATAATTCATAATGTTTCGTTTGCATCTGTTGGTATGTATTGTTAAATAGCAGATCAGAACGTCATCTTTGTGTTGGATTATTCTTCTCATATTCTTATCAACTCATTTTTTAAGCCATTATTTTGCATATTCTTATCATATTCTTATTCAATAATCACCAATATATTATTTACGGTATTAAAGCATAAAACAGTACATTGGGTTAAAGAAACATAAGGCATTTTGATTCATAACTGAAACACTTAGAGCTTTTTTATGACAGAAACCACCATATACTGAAAACAAAGAGATTCACGTGTTCTTGGCAATATAATCTAACAGCGCATAATAGACAAGCTTAATGAATAAGTACCAGGTCTCCTATTTAAACAAAACCTGGTACTTATTCACTGTATACTCAGATTACAGCAATTCACAAGCAAAAATCTATTTACCCATAATATGCTTGGCAGCAATGTAACCCATAACCGATCCTTGACCGAGCGTAGCACCTCCTGCCCAGTATCCAGCAACACCGCTTGAGCAGTTGCCGGTGGCATATAACCCGGGGATAATGTCACCATCAACGTTGAGCACCTGGGCATTCTCGTTAATATGAAGACCACCGCGCGTTCCTCCCATCATGCCGGGAGCGTAACGTACGCAATAGAACGGTCCTTGTTCAACGGTATCCAAAACACTTGTCTTTTGTTCAGTGCCAGGATATTGCATATAAGCACTCATCATTTGAAGTGTGTTTCCTTCAACTGCCTTCTCTCCACGATGCCAAACAGGATCAAAACCTTGTGCAGCATTTTCATTGAAATTAGCGAGCTCATCTAAAAGCGCTTTATAATCTATCCCCATACCCTCGGCAAGTTCTTCAATAGTATCGTATTTAAAAACATATTCAGGCAAAGCTTCGGGCGTTGCATAGCCAGGCATCAGGTATGTCGAAGCATATTGTGAATCGCAAATCCAGAATGCTGGAATATTAACATATTCCATAGTGCCGGTATCATAGGTACCAAATGCACGGTTCATAGTGTCGTACATAGTAGACTCGTCACAAAAACGACGCCCTTTACGGTTTACCATGACAGAATGAGGGAATCCTCGCGGGGCAAAAGCATCGCTGCCAATCTGCTGCATTTCAAATGAACCAGGAACAAATTTCGATGTCGTAACAAAGTTTGGGCAACCAAAGGTAGTATCCATATACGCAAGCTCAGCGCCAAGCTTTGCACCCATACGCTGGCCATCTCCAGTGTTGGTGGTCATACTGTTAGAATAGCTATAAGGGAAGGGCAAGTAGAGTTTACGCATCTTCTCGTTATACTCAAATCCTCCGGTACCAAGGATAACTGCCTTTGCCTTAACACGCGTGCCGTCAGAAAGAACCGCACCTACAACTGCTCCGTCCTCTGCAACCAAGGATTCAACAGAAGTGCCCATTAGGAGCTCAATGTTCTCATGTGACTCTACATATGCTTGGTATACGGGCCATTGCATCGGTGCTGTGAGCTGGTTTCCCTCTGTATCAAACGGATACCAACTGCCACGGCCAAAGGCTTCATCAATCGAATCTTGGTAGTACTCATAATAATCGCCAAATGCTTTGTTGATATGACCCCAACCGCCCCATCCATGTGTATCACACACAAAATGTGCGAACTCATTACAAACATCCACAAATGCTTCCTGGACGTTAAGATCCTGCCTTCTGTCAGAAACAAGCTGCATATAGTTCAATACGCTTTCGCGGGTATCCTGAATACCTTCAGCTTTCGCATAATCGAGCAGGGCAAGCGCATACCCTCCTCCACTCATTCCTGATGTTCCACCAAAAGTAAGAGGATTCTTGTCAGCAATAAGAATTGACTCAGCACCAAACTCTGAACATGCTATTGCAGCATGGATAACCGTTCCGGTTCCAGCTATAAGCACATCTACTTCTTTATCCCATGCAGATGCTTCAACAGCTAATGCATTACCAACATTTCCGGCTATACCTGTTATAGCCCCTATTACAGCCGCACTCTTTATAGCGGTTCTTCTTGAGATGGTATTTGTAAACATGGCAGTTTCCTTTCAGCAATTTAACCGGCAATGCTTATGTGGTCAGCTTACATAAAACGTCGAACAACTAAGGGATAATCGCGACGTTGTCACTTCAAACAATAATGCTTCACAACTGTATGGTAAAAATAGATATACTATATGTTGCTATAAAGAAACTGTTATACCGGCTCCGGTTAAGTTGGTGCATATGAAGATCGATTTGCTTGAAGACTTTGTCCATGTCGCAAAACGTCAGAATATTACAAAATCAGCAGCTGAGATTCATACTTCTCAACCTGCGTTAAGCGTACGCATCTCATCTCTTGAGAAAGAACTTGGCTGTGAATTATTCACACGTACAAACAGCGGCATTGAACTCAATGAAAGCGGCAGAGTATTTTTAAGCTATGCCCAAAAGATCATTGATCTATATCATGAGGGCGTACAGAAGTGCTATAAAGCCCGCAAACTGAATCCTATACGTCTGTATATGGATGTAAATTCGGGTTTGCTCGATGCGCTTCCTCCTCAAAATGAAATACCTTATAGGTTTATCGAGCTCGGCATTAATGAACCTGCCGTTGATGCAATTATCCAAGGAACTGTGGATGTTGCTCTTGATAGTAATTATTCACTGATACCTGAACTAAATAAAGAAGCAATTGATACAGGCATTCTCTACTTTCCTTTGGCAAACCAAAAAGCAAGTTGCTTTATCGCAATGATGAAAACTCATCCATTAGCTTCAAAAGCAGCTCTTTCTCACGCGGACTTTCAGGGACAAACAATAGTCATTAATAGCGGAGCGCATTTTGACAGATGGTCAAAAGCCGTTCAATACATGATTGGCGATGATATTAAACTCAACTTTAAAATGAACCAATTTTTGAGTTATACAGATGTCATTCTTGCAGATTATGAAGATGCAATCTATATTTGTGGCTCATCTGCAAGCGATGCACTTGCCCGCCGTACTGACGTAGCTGTTTATCATCTTGTTAACGGAGAACCAATAACATTTCCAAGCGCACTTATATGTAGAGAACAAGACTACAAAAACCCTTATAGCACTGTCTGCCTTTTTATCCAGAGGTTTCTAAAAGCTTCGGATAACAAATGAGATTTGTAATATGCATTCTGTGCCATCGAGCGGCCGCCAGTGCGCTTGCCATCAGCCACCCAGCGACACAGAATGCAGTACTCCTATATATCTTAGCCTCATATTGTGCACAATTTATGGCATTCGGAATACGTAATTGTCGGAAAACACTACTTGAGAAACCGTATGCGTGAGTAGCGCCTGTACGGTCTTTTTGGAGGAGCAGGAGCAGTAATGTTACCGTCTATTCCCTCTTATTCATTCTGCTCCGCACCTGAGGGGATTTCTTCACTATTCTAGCTGGCTATGATGTACTTGTACACCCTACAAAAGAGGCTTATAATAGTCGAATTAGTATTACTTTGGATTGAGGACACAAATGAGTACGTCATACGTTGCTTGCACAAGGGTAAAGCAATAATACTAGTTCCAGAATCGAGCTAAAACATTCCTGATCTTATGTTTGAATTGGGAGAATAGGTTTTTGGACAGAGAAGTTGTACGGATACAAATAAATTCTGAGGTGAAGTAATAATGCCAGGAAGAAGATACGCACAGCAACCAAAAGAAAGCATCTGGAAAAATACATTACGTCACTTAAAGAGAAGAAAAGTACCAAAATCATAACTGCTGTTATTGTCTTGATATTAATATCATTGATATACAGCGCGTTTAATCCAAGCAAACAACCTGAGCAAGGCAAAACAAATGACATAGTTACTCAGACAAATAACACGAGCATACCCCAACAGACCATTGAATCAAATGTACAAACAATTGATTTAACCGCAGGGATAGCAGGTGAATATGGCCGTGAAATGATCATGCAATACAACACCGAATTCGAGGAACGACAATTTGTCTACTACCTGCCAGGCGGCAAATACATGGTGAAAAATATCGGCAGTTATCCAACGCAAGTTACTGTATATGAGGCCATTTTCCACAATTATGAAACCGGCTGGGATGAATATACACAAGCTGGCGATATTGTCTTACTCAAGGTGGGAGAATCAAACGAGATAAATATTCCCAACGGCTGGTTTATTGAAATACATGAACCTACACATATTGAGCTGACACCAATAGCCTAGCAGAGAACGTCATATGCGCAACCTTACATAGAAGTGTACGCTTGATACTATAAGCATCGGGTTAAATCAACCCGATGCTTATAGTACATCCAAAAAAATCACCCAACCTAACGTCAAAGTAGCGGCATTCCCCATGATCTCCGTTTAGTGCTTATGGCATATTGTTTTGTTATGTGAGAAGTTGCTATTAATGATTCGCCGAGTTTTGATCAGAATCCGATCTGAATAGGTTATTAATTGATCTTTTAAGAGATGGTCAAAAGTATGATTTTTTGCTCGCCATGTATGTTAATCGTTAAGAAAAACATCTACTCACGGCTAAACGTATGACGTGAGTACAATAATATTTATTAGTTGGCAATAACAAAAATGTACATTGTGAGTAATATCAGTATGCCAAGATTTTCACCGGAAGTTGACGAGCAGCTATATGAGTTATTAAGGAGCAAGCATTAATGGCTGAAGATATGAGCGAAAACAAGAAGCAGAAGCGTAAATATCTCAGGATAGCCATGTCACAAGATATGCTCGATGTAATTGAACAGTACTCATCTAACACTTCCTCACTGGTTCGTACTGCATTGGCAGAGTATTTCGAAAATCATTATGGTTTTAATTTTAAGGATCAGAATGATGAGCCGCACTATAACCTCGAAGCGGAAGATCATTACAGGATCAAAGAGCTTGTCGATTCGGGTCAGTATGTAAGCGCAAGAGATGCTGCTGAAATACTGGGTGTCACATATAACAGCATTAGAACATATATAGCGCGAGGCCTATTTGATGTAATTAGAGATGGCAGTAAAATCTATTTATCAATAGAATCAATTGAGTCATATAAAAAGGAAAAACGACCACGCAAAGTGGCAAACTCAAAACTCAAGGAAGATTTATCATAGAGTGGTTCTCCGTATCGCTTCATTGGTTTGATGCATTAGTGTAGTCTATATGTATGCATGACACCACACTATATACATATTACAGCAGAGTTATAATTCGAAGAGCTTCTTATAAAGGTGTTGTATCCTTAAGAGAGGAACAATCATGGAGAATCAAAACATACGCTCTGTTTATGTACTTAAAGAAGAATGGCTTAACAGCAACGATAACTGTATTATTGGCATATGGTCCGAAAAAGCAAAAGCAATAAAAGCTATGCGAGAATGTGTTGTCTTCAATACTTTATTTGACGCGGACAGTATTGTTGACCTTGAAAATGGCTATGCTAACAGTGACTCATTATTTGATGATGTCTCTGACTATTGCAATTACCATATTGAACAATATGAGGTGTTATAGAATAATCACTTACTACTGGTTTTGCCCAGATTGATTCCGTGTTATATTTTGTATCAGTAGGTGCTCTTTTTTACCAAGGTATAGATCTGGGTACAGAGGGTTTACAATGACTGATTACAATCGGATGTAAGGATGAATATGACACACTCTTATTATGACATGGTAAATGAAAGCATCCGCTGGCACGAACAGCAAATTAAAGATGCGAGCGATGACATTGCCCGGGTGGCAAACAATACCACGAAATTTGTCGCCCCTGCCTCTATGGAGGCCGAGCTCCCGCAGGCGGAGCTTGTAGCGCCCGGTGATGCGTGTGAACCCTTGGCGGGTGTGCGCGTAGAGGCGGTCCCTGCGTATAATCCCCACAAGAAGTTTCATCCAAAGGCCAACGGCTGGGTGGGCTATGTTGTTACGACCTTGAACGGCATACGCGTCTATATCGCGGGCGATACCGACGATCTGCCCCAGAATCGCAAAATTGCCTGTGACATTGCTCTTGTGCCTGCCGGAGGCACCTACACAATGGATGCCCGCGAAGCTGCAACCTTCATAAATGCCTTGAAGCCCGCTATTGCGTTTCCGAGCATTACGGCACGGTCGCCGGTTCCCCTGATGACGGGAAAGTGTTTGCAAACCTCGTGGATCCGGGTATTGAGGTTGTCCTCAAGTTGTAGGGGGAAGTATTTGACATTGGTATAAGAACTTGTAGGTATGCGCCTACGTGCAGGAGAAGAGAAGGTATTCCGGGAAGAAGCCGTGGCGCCTAAAGCTTGAGTTGTTTTGCAAACATATGATGCCGCAACAGGACAAGAGAGAGGAGGCCTTGCCATATGGGGAAACAGTATAAAAGTACATTGTTGTTTGTAATTCTTCTTCTGCTGGCAGGCTGCCTGCATCTTTTTGATCGCATCACTGACCACTTCATGAATACCGTTTGTTTTTGTGCCGAATACCTCATCTATGCCGGCCTGATTCTGTTTTGGATGCAGTCAGTTAAAGATAGGCTGCTGCCCACCCGGGCAAAAGGGTATCTCCTGGCAGCCGCGCCGCTCATGCTCTTGTTTGTGGCCGCGCAGGTCACAAAGTACCGCATTGCCATTGTGCCCGGTATGATCAGGTATTGTTGGTATATCTTCTATATCCCGACCCTGCTCATACCAACGCTCTTTTTAATTACCTGTATTTGTCTGTACAGAGGAGCAGAGCGGCAAAAGAGGGTCGGCAAAGAGATGCTCCTGCTTGTTCCCGCGCTGCTTTTGGTCTTGGGCATTATGACTAACGACCTGCATCTTTTGGCGTTCATCCCAAACGAGGGTATCCTGCATGATCAACCGGTTCTGCCTAATGAGGGCATGGCGGGCCTGACCGGCAGGCCAAATACCTATACGCATGGCATCCTCTATTATGCTGCGTATGCTTGGGTTGGATGTACCATGATAGCGGGGATATTCTTTTTGCTTGCCGCCTGTAAAAAAAGAGGCAGCTGGAAAAAAGCCCTCTGGCCCATCTTTTTCTTGGCTCTTATACCGATTCTGCTTATTCTTTTAAACATTCTTCCCAAGAACTACCGTCTGTTTGAATACGGGCAGGTTATTATTTTTTGCCTGATTGGTGTTTTTGAAGCCTGCATCAAGAATCGCCTGATCCCCTGTAATGAGAATTATCCCGGTTTTTTTGCCCAGATGGACCTTCCGGTTCTCATTACAGACAAAAAACTGAACGAAGCTTTTCATACACTGTCTCCCGTTCGGGCAACGGCGGAGCAGCTGAGAGAATCATTGGCGGCGCCGGTTTACCCTGCAGCGGATACCCGTCTTCTGGGTATGGATATCCTGGCAGGTTATGCTTTTCGCGAAGAAGATGAAAGCGCGGTACACCGTCTGAACAATGAGCTGCAAAATGCCAATACGGAGCTCCTGCAAGAGAACGAAGTCCTTGCTCGGGAACAGGAGCTTCTGGCCGAGCAAGCCGCGGTTGAGGAGCGAAGCCGGGCCTATCAAAAAGCAGCGCAGGAAATCTATCCCGTGCAAAAGAAGATTGCAGGGATCCTTGAGCACGCGCAGCCCAACACGGAATCCTTCAGGCCTGATATTGAGAAAGCCCTGGTACTTACTGCGTACGTCAAGCGTAAGGCAAATTTTGTTCTGGTGGAGGCCGAGAGGGAAACCGTCTCGGCAAAAGAACTCGCCTCTGCCATGGAGGAGTCCTCGCACTACCTCCGCTACTGCGGGACGTACGCCGTTGTGAATATGAAGGCTCAGAACCCGCTCCCTTGCCGCAAGGCTATGGATGTTTACGACTGCTTTGAAGCGGCTGCAGAAGCACTGCTGGGGAAAACCGCGAACCTCTATATTTGCCTTCAGGATCATGAACTTCTCATTATGGCAGATGCCGAGAAACCTCTCGAGCTGCCGGAGCTTCCTATCCCTATGCGTCAGTCCTGCGAAGACGGCCAGCTGGTTATGAAATTTGACCTGGGAGGTGATGCGGCATGAGTTCTATGCAGAGCATTGTTGGCACCCTTCCGGGATATATCATTTACTTTGCAACCCTTTTGCTTACGGCTACACAGTCTGTTGTTCTTTTTAGGACATTCAAACAGAGACTCAGCAGTGTGCTGCTCCTCCTGTCTTTGCTGCATTTTGTTGTGGGCTTCTTCCTCTTGTCGGTCCTTTTGGATTACTCTTACAATGTCCTGATTGAGAATCCCCCGGAGATCATCTATGATTTTGAACTGGAATTCTTATCTCTGCCGTGGCTTCTCTATGCCGGTTTTGGTATTTCTTCTGCGGTGGTTATTTGTTTCTACGGGGTATATAACCGCAGGTACCGGGACACACACCTGACCGTTGATGCAATTCGCGAAACCATAGACCTCCTCCCCACTGCCCTTATGGTGAGTGGCTCAGATGGGACAGTACTTCTCTCGAATCTCAAAATGAACGAGCTTTGCCGAGAAGTGACCGGCGAGATGTTAAGTGATGCGGGACGGTTTGGGCACTCTATTGAAAAAGCTGCTGCCGAGAAAACACATGTTGCGGAAACATCTTTCAACAGGCAGTCAGCCAAGAGCTGCCTGGTGCACACTCCCTCCGGTGAAACATGGCAGTTTACCAAGAGCACAATCAGCCTTGACGGTAAAGAATATGACCAGCTCACGGCGGCCGACATGACCGCACAGTATCAAATTACGCAGGAGCTGTCCCAAAAGAACAGGCACCTCAAAGAGGTGCAAGACCGCATGAAAACGGTGGCTGCCCAGGAACGAAGTCTCTTAGCTGCCAGGGAAGTTATGAATGCAAGGGTAACGGTTCACAACCGGATGGGCGGCGTTTTATTATCAGGAAAATACTATCTCGACCACCCTGAAAACGTCAAAGAAGACGAGCTCCTTCACCTGTTGGAATATAACAACGACTACCTTCTTCGCGAGGCTCAGCAACCGGAAGAAGATAAGGACCTTCTGCAAGAAGCACTCAAGGCAGCCCGGCAGATAGGAGCTCATGTTGAGATTAAAGGAGAGCTCCCCCAAAGCGCAACGTTCCGGGTCCTTCTCGCCCAGGCCATTGAGCAATGTGCCGCCAATGCCGTGCGCCACGCCGGCGGTGACCACTTGGACGTGGAAATTACCCAGGAGGATTCTCAGGTTTCGGTTGCTTTTACCAACAACGGCCGCCCTCCCGCAGGTCCCATCACCGAAACCGGCGGCCTCGTCACTCTCCGCAAATCCGTAGAAGAAGTAGGCGGCACCATGACTGTCCAAAGTGCTCCTGTATTTCTGCTCACCATACTGTTAGATGTTTCAAATGACGAACCACTTTCGCACGGCGAGGTTTAGGGGGGATTATGCGTCATGCAGAGGAAATCGCAGGGAATAGGCCAAAGGACCTTGCGTTGAAGGAACGGGTCGTGCCGGAAGGTTTTGAGCCGGAGGGACATGCTTCTCCATCTCAGGACATCTCATCGGCCTTCAACGTTTTTCAGCCTCAAACCCGCCGGGCGTTCTTGGCCGGAAGTTCAATGCTGGTCGCAGCAACTGCTCTGGGGTCTTCTCCGCTGCGTGCGTTTGCAGGTAATGGCATTGTCTCGAGCTTCGTGCAAATTCTCATCCCGGACGAGGTCAAAGAATACGTCGAGACTGAGTTTGAAGTCGATCATCAGCCTACCGAGGAGTTCGCCCGTAACGAACGCCTACTCCAGGCATTCATCGACATGTACAGCGACACCCTCATGACCGACTCTGTGTATGCCTATCCCTCGTTCGTGGTCCAATACCGTCAGAACAAACTCGCGAACTTCGCGGTGAACCTCGCTGACTTCCTTGTACACACGGGTTCCAACGAGCCTGACAAAGACACCTACGTTGAGGTGCTCGTGGATCTTATTGCCACCTACGATGCCCAAAACTCCGGCGATGTGCTCTACCAGCGTTCACTTGATGATCTCAAGACCGGGACGGACTACCTGACCGACATCGCTGAGATGGGGGCGGACTTCATAACGGTGTACACGGGAGTCAAGCCCACAACAGGAATCCAAGACGGCCTGGCTGCCGCGATTGACCTTCTCGCGAACACCGTGGACGGTATCAACGGCAGCATCGACGAGGTGCGCAGGTTGACGGCGCTCTGCAAGAATTATGCCGATTACACCTATCTGCTTGACGCCATCGCAGAAGCAAGCGGGGGTGACCTCGCCGCAGCCGCTCGCGAAGTGGACAGAGATCTCGAGACCGCCTTCGAGGCGAGGCTCAAGCTGATTGTGGACAACGATGTCCAAACGGTGGGCCGCACTCTGCCCGGCTATACCGAGACCCTCTTTGATGACGCGCTCATTCCCTTCCTCAAGCAATCCAACAACTACCGGGACGGCGGCTCCTTTACGAAGTTCGTCGACCGCTTTGACTACGTGCTCACGCGGTTCAACCTCCTCCAGGATTCGTGGGATCTCGGCACAAAGATTGGCACGCTTATCGGAGACGTTGCGGTGGGCGGCGAGGACCTCATTCTGCGCCTGCGCCAGCTCTGCGCCATCTACGACGTGAGCGCCGTACTTGTGGATAAACTAGCGCTGCTCGAAGGAACTTTTGAAGTGTTTCGCGGTACCGTGGGTGTGTGGGACTCCATGGACGAATACGTCCATATCGCCGAGTTTCTTGTAGCATGCCGCCTGCGCGGTGAATACTCAATCTACTCCATTGTCGCCGAGGACGCCGGGCTTCTCTCGCTCATCAACAGCTCAAATGCTGAAGAAGCCCGTCAGTGGTACGGCCGCGTGTCGAAGAAGCTCTCCTCGTACCAGAACGCCTTGCCGCCCATCCTCTTCACGGGGATTGGCGTGCTCAATAACGGTGGCCTCTTTGTGGGTACGGGCGGCGACGTGTACTATTGGCGCCTCTCTGAAACCTCGGTCCAATCAACCGGCATCTATGGCGCGTTCTCACGCGAAGGCGGCACCGAGAACGATCTCATATGCCGCAATGCCCAAGGTGCCGAGAAGGTCTTGCTGCGCGACGCCGCGGACGGGCAGCTGTGGTTCAGCTACGGATGCCTGTTCTACCGACACGACGGCTCTGAGATGATGCGGCTGCCCCTCGACGGCGGCGAGCCGCTGAGCATAGGAACGCATTACAACGGGTGTTTTGTCGACGACCTTTCGGGCGTTTTTGTGTGTACGATTGACGGAACCATGGTGGGTATAGATAAAGACGGTGCTGTCACAACCCTGGCCGGTAAGCAGGACGGCGATTCTCCCATGCCGCTTTGCGCCTACGACGGCATGGTCTACTACTGTTACCGGCATGCCGAGGATGATGATGAATCGTACAGCGTCCATGTCAGATCGGTGCGCTATAACGGCACGGATGACACATTCCTCGGCACGGTCTACGCACTGGCTTACCCCTCGGGCGGGCTCTCGGTACGCGCACAGGTTCAATTTGGCTGGCTCTACATCTCGTTTGCCAACGTCGCAGGTACGGGTCTCTTTTACAGCCAGGGCGGTGCCGCCCGCATTCCTCTGGAAGGAATGGGCGCCTTCGAGATGCTGGTTAGCCCCTTTGAAGGGGATGTTATGGGTTCGGACATGGTGGTGATCGCCGCCGACCCGGTTGATGACGGCGAAGGCGGGACGGTCGCCGGCACGCATCGCCTCTACTACCTTGCCGACAGCGAATACTCAGGCGCAGGCTCAAACCTGCAGCCCTGGATCTCGGGGACCATCTGGTCAGTCGATGTTGAAACAGGCGAGAAGGCCCCGGCGTCTGATCCATCGTTTGTTCTCAGCGGCGCACACAGCTACGCCTTTATCGACGGCGACCTCATGGTTTTGCTTGATGACGGCCTCGCCCGCTACCACCTGGTTGCTTCAGCCGCCCGGTTTGATGAAGAGGGATATGTCCATATGCAGGACTTCTCGTTTGAAGGTGCGAACGAGGACGGCGCCGAGATGTCGTTTATGGATGCGGTTGATGTTGTGGGTGACGTTGCCTACATCACGGTGCACCGCTGTGCCCGCAACCACGAAGAAGACGTGGGCTGGCGCGCAGGATACACACGCATCGAAAGCCGTGTATACCAAACAGTGATTGGCAGCGATAAGCTCGAGCTGGTGTACGCCTATTAGCGAGACGCGAGGACACGGATACGGTTCTTTTGCCTTCTTTTGGAAGAAGAACCGTATCTGTGTCCTCTACACTCTCTCTGCTGGCCAAAACCCCCCAAATGGGGGTACAACCGGTATTTGATATTTGATAAACTACAGCATGCGCTATCTCTTGAGTTCTGACCATCGTTTGTAAGGAGGAGGAACAACGCCATGAAGAGACAGAAATTGTTATCTTTGGTGATGTCTCTGTCGCTCACGCTGGTACTTTTGGTGGGGGTGACGCCTGCGGCATTTGCGGCACGAGCTGTTATGGGAGACAGCCTGTTGTCTGCTACCCAGCAGACTACTGATGACTATTGCCCTGCAACACAGGGCGCCCACAGCTGGGATGGCAGAGAAGTACTTCTTGAAGAAGCAACCTGCACAGAGGAAGCCTTATATAGTGTCCACTGCGGCCGCTGCGGCTATACCACCACGCTTACTACGCCTGCCTTAGGCCATGACTGGAGCGAGTGGGACGTTATCGAAGAATCCACCTGCACAGAGCCGGGTATATTAGTGCGGGAATGCGACCGCTGCGGAGAAGAAGAGACAGCATATCTGCCTGCCTTGGATCATGACTTTATCTTAACGGAAGTCATCCAGGAAGCTACCTGTACAGAAGCAGGCATTCAAAGATATACATGCTCCCGTTGCGGGACAACACTTGATGAAGTTACGCCTTTAGCGCCTCACTCCTTTGGCGAGTGGTACGTTCTTACAGAAGCTACCGACTGGTCAGCAGGCACACAAGAGCACACATGCACAGTCTGCGGCACAAAAGAGCAAGCAGAGTATTATCTTGATGGTACCCTTTTCCTGTGGGACGAAGGCGATGCCGTAGCAGCCTTCCAGGTTCTTCTCAACGAGAACGGCTTTGACTGCGGAGAGGCTGACGGCTCATTCGGACCAAACACCCAAGCCGCAACAGAAGCTGCCGAGGAAGCTTCAGGCCATGACCCAACCGGCATTGGCTGGACAGGACTTCAGGCGTGGCTCGCGGGCGACACACAGGAACCTGATTCCGATGACTTTGGCCTGACTACTTCATCAGACGAAGCCCAGCCCCTTGAAAGCGCGGCAGACCTGTTCAATAAGCTTCGCTTAAGGTGGCCGCAAAACGCTAAGGAGAATAGTCTTACCATAGCAGTGCAGCCCGAGGGCGGGCAATTGTCGAATGTACTTGGTTATTACAAGTGCAGTATTACGATGGCTGACGGCACAGGCTCAATGAAGTATTGGCTCTATCGAGACGGAGAAATATACGGGGGGTTTACCGAGAAAGACGGCGATGATCCTGACCGGTTATACTGCGAATGGCAAGCCAGAAACCCCGGTGAGTATTACTTCCATGTAGAGGATTCTACGGGCCGCTGGGTAGATTCCGACCCATTTACGGTTACGACCCCTTGGTATACATATGATGAACCACTTGTTATTTCAGAGCAGCCCAAAGGCGGTGTGCTCTCTAAGGTTACCGGCAAATACACACTTTGCATCACAATAGCGAACAGAAACCAAGCGTTGTAAACTGGTTGACGTTTGATCTTTATAAAGACGGCGAATTATACGCCTCTTATGAAACACCCGAAGATGACCCCGACCCGCTGCACCACGAAATAGCTGTCGACCAGCCTGGTGAGTATTACTTCTATGTAAAGGAATTCGCAGGCCGCCGTGCACTTTCTGATACAGTAACCGTCACCAAACAGGAATCAAGCGAACCTTCTGCAGACACCATGCGTTGGCCGCAAAACAATGCGGACGGCGGTCTTACCATAGCAGTGCAGCCTGTGGGTGGCACTATAGGACTTAAACCCAGTTATATGAAATTCAGTATCACTATGGCTGACGGTACGGGATCAATGAAGTATTGGCTCTATAAAGACGGCAAACTAGACAGAGAGGTTATCGCGAAAAACAGTGATGATCCCGACCGGTTGTACTGTGATTTTACTGTCTTTTATCCCGGTGAGTATTACATCCATGTAGAGGATTCTACCGGGCGCTGGGCAGATTCCGACCCAATTACGGTTATGATCACAGGTTATTCTTTTGAAGAACCGCTTATTATCACAGAACAGCCCAAAGGTGGTGTACTCTCTGTCAATGCCGGCAAATACCAATACACACTCAGCATCACGGTAGCGAACACCACACCGTCTACCTTTAACTCGCTCGCGTTTACTCTTTACAAAGACAACGAATATTACACTCATTACACATCAACCGGGGAAGGCTCCGATCCGCTGCACTGTGAAATAACCGTTGACCAGCCTGGTGAATATTACTTCTTTGTACGCGAATTTGTAGGCCGCCGGGCACTTTCTGACACAGTTACCGTTACTACCCCAAAATTTAGTGCACCTTCAGGAACCGCCAAACCCCATACAGACAATCAGGACGGAGAACTGCTTGGCAGCCGGCTCGTCAAACAGCTCGATGTCACTCAGCAGCCATCGGGAGGTATCATTCCTAAGGACGGCTCTTCCCGCAATACCTATGCCATCACAGTGCAGATAGAAGGCGGTTTTGCACCTTATACCTATGAATGGCGGCGTAAGACAGATTGGGCCTCTGCCCAAAGAGACTACGCGCACGAACTTTTAGGCACGATAGATCCCAGCTCCTTCTCGGAACAGTTCACCGCGCAGGCATCATCAATCAAATCACACATGCAGCAAGCTGCTGGGTATAGGGAACCCGGAAGAACTCTGCAAGAATACCTTGTCGAGAATAGCCTTGAATCTCGCATACAGGATGCTTTGCTTAAGATGGCCAGCACGGTTGTAGCAACCGTCAACAGCTCCGAGCATACCTCTGCTTATTTCGTAGCAACACCGGGTGACTACTTCTGCATTATCACCGACAGCAAAGGCAACCAGGTGGTCACAGATACCGCTACCGTGAGTTACGGCCTAACAATTGCCGGACGGTCATAAGGTATCGCTACTCACGGGGATACCTTATGTTCTGTACCCAACAATGAAAGGAGAAACTGTCATGAAGAAATACCTAGCACTGCTGCTGGCGTTTGTCTTAGTATTGCTCCCTCTGCCTGCCGCAATGGCACAGGAAGCCGAAGTCCTTGGACTGAACGAGCCTCCCGCAAGCGCAGAAGGCAACTGGTATGCTGACTTAAGCGGCGTTCCTCTTGAGCTGACCTTAGCCAAAGACGGTACCTATACCCTTGTTTCTTCTGCCCTTCCCAATGAGTCTCACAAAGGCACCTGGGAACAGCGTGACGGTTTTGTATGGCTTGACGGCGACGATACTTCGCCCTTAAACCTCACTACCGGTGCGGTATATAGCGCAAGTAATGCCCAGGAACCCGCTGAGGACTCCGCTGAAGATGCTGTAGTGGCAACTCCTGCCGATGCCGAGAAACCCGCTGCTGCCGCCTCCGCCGAAGCAACCCCCGGCAATTCCGCAGAGTCCGCCTCAGCTGATTCAACCGAGTCTCTCTCGGTCGCATCAGAGGAAGAGCTGCTGGTATGGACAGCTGCCGATATTGTCTTCTATCGTACACAACCAGCCGCCTACATTCCTGCCGCAGCTGACCCATCCGCTCCTCTTGATGCTTTTGCAGGATATTGGAAGAGCTCATACGTAAGCCTGAGCGGAACTCCCGTTGCGGCTTCAGCCATGGGTGACAATACCGATATCTACATTGAAGGCGAGCGTGTAGCTTTAGGCGGCGAACTCTTTGGAGACGTCTTTGTGAACTTCACCTTCTCAGAAGGTACCCTGTCAGCAACCGTGGGTGATGCCCTCTCGATTGAGATTGTCCTCCAAAAAGACAACTACCTCCGTATGACTCTCACTTCTCCCACCGGTGAGATGACCATCTATCTGGCAAAAGCCCCCTCCGGTCTCACCACCGCAGCAGCTTAGTGCACCAAGGAGAATGTGTCAAAGGGACATGTTTATAGTCAGGGGGACGGAGTAATTTGGCTCATAGGTACCTGTGAGCCAAATTACTCCGTCCCCCTGACTCTGGGCAAATACCCCCCATTTGGGGGGTAAAAACAAAAATTGGTTTCTGATACACTACAAAGAGAACAGTGGGCAGGGATAACTGTATCCTATTCCGTGGGGCTTTGGGAAGAAGTAATCCCCGGGGATAGCCCTGCGTCCGTTGTTTTGAGCAGGCCGGGTTTCTTTGGTAGCCAGAGAAATGAGGTGGGGTCGGTTGGATGAACTGTACAGGGTTGTCATTGTGGATGACGAGATGATTTCCCGCGGTTATATGGAACTCTTCATTAAGCCCTCCAAACGCTATGAGATTGCCGCGGTGCTTCCGTATGCACAGGACGTGCTTGCCTGGTGCGAAGAGAACCCTCTGCCACACCTGATTATCATGGATGTCATGATGGCTCAGGGTATTGACGGCTTAACCGCTGCCGAGAAAATCAAGCAGGAACATCCGTCTGTCAAAATTATGATCGCCACTTCCATGGCTGATGCAGACTGGCTCGACAAAGCCCGGGAAGCCGGTATCGAGAGCTTCTGGTTCAAGGCGTCTTCTGATATCTCCCTGCTCGAGGTTATGGACCGCACCATGGCCGGGGAGTTTGTGTATCCGCAGAATGCTCCGGCTGTTCAGCTGGGCAACCTCGCTGCCTCTGACCTCTCAAAACAGCAGCGGAGTCTCCTGAGGCTCCTCATGGAAGGCCTTTCGAACCGTGAGATTGCCAAAGAACTCAACCTGAGTTCTAACACCGTGAATGACTACATAGATGACCTGATGGAGAGATCAGGCATTCATTCCCGCACAGCCCTTGCGGCTCAAGCATCCCGCGTGGGAATTGTAGTCAGCGACGCGGACCGCGTAAAAGGATAACGGATTTCGATTGGGGACAAGAGGACGGGGGTACCTCTCGTCCCTTTCTCAGAAAAGACGAAGGAAACCGAACCCCGTCCTCTTGTCCCCAATCCATCGTACGTAAGGAAGGAGGAACAACGCCATGAAGAGACATAAACTGTTATCTCTTGTGATGTCTCTGTCGCTCACACTGGCGCTTTTGGTGGGGGTGACGCCTGCGGCATTTGCGGCACGGGCTGTTATGGGAGATGACCCGCTTGCCATATCCCAGGCTACCGATGACTATTGTCCTGCCACAAAAGGTGCTCACAGCTGGATTGACAGAGAAGTGCTTCTTGAGGAAGCAACCTGCACAGAGGAAGCTGTTTATCGTGTTCACTGCCTCCGCTGCGGTTATACCACCACGCTCACAACACCTGCTTTGGGCCATGACTGGGGTGAGTGGGACGTTATCCAAGAAGCCACCTGCACAGAAGCAGGTATATTAACACGGGAATGCTTACGCTGCGGGGAAGAAGAGACAGCATATCTGCCCGCTTTGGATCATGACTTTGTTGTAACGGAAGTCATCCAAGAAGCCACCTGCACAGAAGCCGGTATCCAAAGATGCACATGCTCCCGCTGCGGGGACACGCTTGATGAAGTTATACCTTTAGCACCCCACGCCTTTGGTGAGTGGTATATCCTCACACCTGCCACTGACTGGTCTTCAGGCACTCAAGAGCATACATGCACAGTCTGCGGCACCACTGAGCAGGCTGTCTATTATCTCGAAGGTACCCTTCTTCCTCAAGACCAGGAAGATGCCGTCACAGCCTTCCAGGTCCTTCTCAACCAAAACGGCTTTGACTGCGGAGAAGCTGACGGCTCATTTGGTCCAAATACCCAAGCCGCAACAGAAGCTGCCGAGAAAGCCTCGGGACATCCTTCTACCGGCATTGGCTGGACAGGACTTCAGGCATGGCTCGCGGGCGGCGCCCAGACGTCTGCGTTTGATGACTACGGCTGGACCATTCCGTCAGACGAAATCCAACCCCTCGAAAGCGCATCAGACCTGTTCTCCTTACTCCGTAGCGACCCGCCGAGAACCCACGGAGGTAACGGCCTTGTGGTGGTACTTCAGCCCTTGGGCGGAAAGATCAGCTATGATAACCCAGACAGCTTTTTGACTTTGACCACCGAGGTCGAGGGTGGCGTGGTGCCTTACACCTTTGAATGGCGGCGCGAGACGAACCGCCACTCAGCAAAGTATGAATATTTAGACGACCTTCTCGGCAGTATAAGCCTCGACGCTTTTACACATCAGCACTTTGAAAAAGCTTCCTCGGTCAAATCTGAGATGCAGACAGCCATCGCGCACGCCGGTCTTGGCTCAGAGCTTGCCCAGGAAGACTTGTATTCTCAGGTCTCTTGGGCCCGGATCCAGATGGGCAGTGCGGTTGCAAAGACAGAAAGCAATGATGAAGGCTCGTCTGACTACACTGCAAAAACGGCGGGCAGTTACTTCTGCGTCATCACCGACAGCGAAGGCAACTGGGTGGCTACCGATACCGTTTTGGTGGAATACAACCTGTACATTTACCTGCAGCCAAGTAACACCGTGATTCGCGACAATTCCCATGCCGAGCTCTCCTGCGCCGCGTCGGGAGGAAGCGGGAATTACCTCTATGAGTGGTACAAAGTCGATGGGGACGTTGTCGATTCGACCTCCGAAACAACAACGGATAAGATCGAAGAAACAGGTAGGTACTACTGCGTCGTCTCCTGTGGCGTTGAGTCTGTCACATCAAATACGGTAACGGTCTACGACGCCATGCCACTCAAGGTCAGCCACACTCAGGAATTCTATTATATCACCCCCGGCGAAGACACAGCAGATATCACAATGCACATCGAAGGCGGCATTCCGCCTTACACCATAACATGGGCGACGGACGAAGCAGGAGAGCTACGGATACTCGAAGAGTACACAGAGACCGAACCTGTAACATACAGCAATCCCAGTCGAGTTGGATATGCTGCCGGGAGAGTTGCATATACTGTCTCATACCCGGCGGAAGAAGCACGCACATACTGGCTCATGGTAACAGACGACTCATACAACACACAGACTGATTGTTCCCGTGTCTTGGACAGAACCAAACAGCTCAAAATCGAGAAACAGCCTGAAGCAGAGGAGGATTATTACACCAAATACCTATCGATCGTCATGGCCGAAGGCACAGGGTGGATGGACTATTATCTCTATAGGGACGGCGAGCTTAGTTACTATATCAGGAAAGAAGCGTATTCTGACGACCGCCTGGAATGCTCCGTCTATATGAACCTTGCCGGGGAGTATTATTTCCACGTTGAGGATTCCACAGGACGTTGGGCAGACTCTATCACGGTTACGGTCCCGTGGGCTCGCACCGACTACCTGAGACATCCTGATCCTGAGGCGCCCATCCAGATTGGGTGGCAACCCGAGGGTGGCGATCTCTCTAAAAGAGAGTCCGGTTATATAACCCTCTCTATCAGTGTATACAATGTTTTTGGATGGGTGAAGTACACCCTCTATAAAGACGGTAGGGTCTATGGCAGCGCCGACTTAAGAGAGAAGGGCGGCGAAGCCTTTCTGGACATCACGTTCTGTCAAAAATATGCATATGAGCCCGGGGAATATTTCTTCCGCGTAGAGGATTCTACAGGACGCTGGATAGATTCTAAAAAAGTGACGGTTACAGATAGCGGCACGGACGTATTCTCCATCTCTATCAAAGCATCGGGTAATTACCGGGCCGGCCTTGACCCTTACCCTGATTCGGGCATCGAATTCTATGACATCTACGGTAATAGCAGTTCGGAAGTTTTCAGCTATGACTACTATGTCAAAGACCTGCTCACACTGGAAGCAGTGCCCAAAAACGGGACGGGATCCATTTCCTACGAATGGACACATGATGAATTCCTTGGCGATTACCGCTTTATCAACGAGACCACCCGCTCCATGCGTTCAGCCACGATCCAGGTTTGTAGGACAGGCCGGTATACATGTACCGCCAAAGATGCAAACGGGAACATCGCCAAACAATCTGTGAAGGTCTATTATTACGGCACCATGCCGATCATCGTCCAGCAGCCCATAAGCGTGTATGAAAACGACAGCACATTGCATGTGACCTGTTATGCGATATGCGAACAAACCCTGGAATATAAGTGGGAAGTCAAGGATCCTCTCTTAGGGGAGTGGGTCTGTGCGGGATATGGCGAAACGGTTCGTGCCTGGAGCAGCTTTAGGTACCGCTGTGTCATCACCAATACCGTAACCGGAGAAAGCCTCACAAGCAACGAGGCCCATCCCTATGCGCTCCAGGTGGTCTCGTGGGAACAGACACTCCAAAGCGATAAAGAGCACTACAGAATCAGCCTGGAGTTCAAAGGTGGAGGAGGGCCCTATGTTGTCCAGCTGTGCTGCATCGATACCGGCGCTCGCAAACATGTAGAAACCGCATATATCGACTACTTCTCTGAGCCGGGCGAAATTGCGCATTTTAGGCGTTGGGATCTCTATTGCCCTGATGAGGAATTGCAGAGCATGGGAGAATACTGCGATTATTACTGCATCATCAGTGACATGCACGGGAACTTCTGTATAACCCGCCAGATATACTACTAGTACTCCATTCAGTAAATACTTGTGATTAAAGCGCGCTCATTTGTCCGATCTGGCAGGGGTAGCCACCTTGAAATACCTCCAGTATTCCTGCGGTGTCTACCCCCGCCATCTCGAACAAATGAGCACGCTTTGAATGTAACAGGGGACATATCCCTGTTACATCGAAAACGCTACCGATACCTGGAAGCAAATCAAAAAAGATGTATGGCTTGCCGCACTTGACAACATGACCAACGTCTACTATCAATCTGCCGATGCAAACGGTAAGAAGATCATCGCTGCCGAGCGTATCTCCTTTGGAGACTGGCTCACCGCCCGCGAGAAACTCCTGAACCGCTTGTATCCTGCCCAGCCCGCCACAGTCCAAGAGATCCTGGCTTGCGACATCCGCACCCGTGTCCTTGACCTCTGCAGCGACCTCGCCTAAACAACAACCTACCAAGACCTGCCAAAAGCTCACCCCTTTTGGCAGGTTCTCCGGTGAACGGGGGACTCCGTCCCCCTGACTCGTCTTATGGTTTTCCGCAAACGGTGACGTACGAGGATCCGCTTATTAATCATATCTTAAGCAATCTCATTGAATTTGCGATTGCTATTGCAATCTATTTGTGGGTAGTTATCTGTAAACACGGATTGAGTATTTTAGGTGTAGCGACATGTCTTATGATTATCATTGTTGCAGGATTTATACCTTTTTCTAACTTTGGAACAGAAATGCTTCCCCTTTCGAGAACTGTTATAAACGTAAGCCACAGCGCCCTTACGCTGTTTCTTTGGATTGTATTGGTTGATGTGAGTCAACATACAAAACGTGATGCACTGATTGTTTTTGCTTGCGGTTGGATTTTGCGATCGGCATCTTTTTGGATCGCGTTCTTTGTTTCTCGGTCGACTATGACAAGTATAACGATAGAAATTGCATTTAACATTACGGTATTGGTTTTAATAGCAATGGCTTATTTATTAAGCGGTTGTCGTTCATTAGATCATTATTTGCTTTCAGGCTTACAGGCTTCGTTGCCTTTAAGCCAAAATACTGATCAGCGATGCAAAGAGCTTGCTTTAGAGTATTCTCTGACTGATCGAGAAACAGAAGTACTCATTATGCTGGCACACGGACGATCAAGGCCATATATTGCAGAAAACCTTGTAATATCAGAGAATACGGTACTGAGACATCGGGGACGGTTCCAATGTCATTAAGTTAAGAGAAGACCTCCTAAACAATGGGGTACCCCTTGTCAAATTTTACTGTTAAATAGGGTACTCAAAATATACATTATCAGAACTTAAGTTTAAGTCCAAGATGCCGAGAAGCCAAGAGGGTCTCTCGGCATCTTGGACTTTTGCCACAATGAACCTATGGCAATACAGGAAATGACCTGCTTTGTTTTTATCTGGTCATACCAGGGGTTATTATATTAAATCCAATAATAATCCACAAATAAACACTTGACAAAAAGCCTCAAATTTGTGGCTTTTTCCTTGCTGAAGTGCGCAAGGAAAAAGCCAATTGCAGTGAAGCAATTACAAGTTTTAGCTGCAATTGGAGGTGTATTGTGAATAGCGAGGCTGAAGTCAAACAAGTGTTGTTATCAGAAATAGCAATGCTTGCGCAATGTCCTGAGAAATACTGTAGGAGGCCAGGCAAAGATTTTACGCGTAGGCGCACGCTCAATATGTTTAGACGTCTATGCCAAAGATTCATCCGGTAAAGTGTATGATCTTGAAATCCAGCGTGCAAATGCGGGTGCTGATGTACATAGAGCTCGCTATCATGCAAGCTGCATGGATGTTGAGAATCTTGACGAAGGCCAAGACTACGATGAGCTTCCTGAAACCAATGTTATCTTTATTACCGAGAATGACTTGTTTAAAAAGGGCATTCCGTTTTATCCTATAGAGCGTATCAATATGATGACTGATGAACCCTTTAGTGATGACGAGCACATACTCTATGTTAACGGTTCCTATCGTGACAATACTGCAATAGGTATGCTCATGCATGACTTTTGCTGTTCTGATCCAGATGATATGCATGATGGTCCTTTGCAGGATGCAGCCCGCTATTATAAAGAAGACCTGAAAGGAGTGTCATATATGTGCACCGTATTTGATGAAGTACGTATGGAAGCTGAGGCCAGGGGTAAAGCTGAAGGCATTATTAGCGCCTGTAAAGCGCTCGGAAGCACAATTGAACAGGCTATTGGCATGTTTGTTTCCCAGCTTGGTTTAACTCAAGAACAAGCTGCCGCAGAAGTAAAACGTCTTTGGGTTTAGATCTGTCTCGTGGTTTGTAGAGGGATTTCTGCCTTACAAGCAATGATCATTCTTATCTTGCTGAGATTGTTGAGCCCAAATATCAGGTTAGCAATAAAACAACACAGTACTTAAAATGCTTTTTCTAACCCTTCATGAAGCTAATCTCCTCATGGAGGGTTTTAATTGCGGATGTCAAAAAGATATGATGTCCCCGCCGTCTTTCATCATTGCGTTGATCCAAGGCATTCTTACTTGGCTTTTCCAGAGTTCGGTAATCAATCCTTCTGCTAAAGATACAAAAAGTGAATTAAAACAAACATTTTGTCCAGGTATTTCGCGTCGTATTGAATGTTTACTACAGAAACATATATCTTTGGCTTCCCATTCATAGTGTTTTTGTCCATAGAGGGTTTCATATAAGCTCACCAAGACCGGAGGAGGCTATCGAGTATGAGTAAGTGTTTCCTCATGTCCTTGAGAACCAATACTAATAACCTACATTATTATTTTGCAATTTTCTGCAAATAGGTCTTGTAAAAACACTAAGTATTCATCTATACCATAGAGTAACAACAGATAGTTATATGTATCTATATTTTGAAGATACTGCGAAGTTTGAATCACTAAACGGTAATTGATCTGAAAACGAACTCGAAAAAATTGTCATTTTGAAACAAAATAGAATTTGTAGCTTTTTAGATATAATAGCATCTATAGGCAATAACTGGTTTAATTTTGTGTCAGTTATTATCTACACGCAATTAGCATAAATAATACTCATCATTAGTAATAATTTACATCATTTCGTAAAGAATAGTAACAGATAGTACAAGAATTCTTTGGAAATTCTTTGTACTGAAATATGGATATATTTTCAATATTAAAATAGCTCAGAGACTCATTTGATCTCTGAGCTGTGGTAATTCATGGAGCCAGTTATCGGACTTGAACCGATGACCCCCGCTTTACGAGAGCGGTGCTCTACCGACTGAGCTAAACTGGCATATGCCATATATGCGATGGATCATAATACGCAAAACACGCATGATGATTCAAGTCATATGCGCATTCCACGAATAAACTACGCAAATCAGCTATTTCACAAGGAGAGTTTTCCTGCCGCATAGCAAATACCAAATGCCGCAACATCAACCGCGACAATGGTTGATCCTACCGGTGTTCCTGCCAGGATTGATATTACAATCCCAGAAAATGCGCATATGACCGATAGTACCGCAGAGCACACCGTAACGCTCATGAAACTGCGGAACAGCCGCATGGCCGAGAGGGCTGGGAATATGACCAATGCAGAAATCAAAAGCGATCCCACCAGATTCATTGCAAGAACAATTATCACCGCAATAATAATCGCTATTAGCAAATTATAAGCATCTGCTTTTGTGCCAGTAGCCTTAGCGAATGACTCATCAAATGTCACAGCAAATATCTTGTTGTAAAACAAGATAAAGATTATGACCACCGCAACCGACAGCACCATACACAGCCAGACCTCTTTTTGGCTCAGCGTTATGATGGAAATTGAACCAAACAGCGTGCTGCACACATCTCCGGAAAGGTTCGACGAGGTAGAAAAGATATTCATGATGAGATACCCAAATGCCATGGCACCTACAGAAATCATGGCAATAGCGGCATCTCCCTTGATCTTTGCGTCCTGACCGGAGCGAAGCAGCAACACGGCGCTTACTACCGTTATGGGCAGTACAAGCACCATATTGTTGGTGAGATTCAAAACAGAAGCAATCGCTATCGCGCCAAATGCCACATGCGACAGCCCGTCGCCTATGAACGAGAAGCGTTTGAGCACAAGCGTCACGCCCAAAAGCGACGAGCAGAGAGCAATGAGTATCCCAACTATGAGCGCATACTGCACAAACGGATACTGCAGGTACATGCTGAGTTTATCGAGCATTATGCCGCACCGCCTTGCTGCATAAGGAAGTACTTCCCAACATCGCTGCTCAGATACTCTTCTGCTGCTCCGTAAAACATCACGGTGCCTATATGCAGAATATGGCTGGCATACCTCGCAGCCGCGGAAATATCGTGAGATATCATGATGATGGTAATACCTTCCCGGTTCAGATTCGCAATCAAACCGTACATCTCGGCAGTCACCTTGGGATCAAGGCCCGATACCGGCTCATCAAGAAGCAAAACTTTTTGTGTGGCGCATAATGCGCGTGCGAGAAGAACGCGCTGTTACTGTCCGCCAGAGAGCTCACGGTAGCAGCGCTTTGCGAGAGATAAGATGCCCATGCGCTCCATGTTTTTCTCGGCAAGCTGTTTTTCTGCTTTGTTGTAAAAGGGTCTCAAACCGCAGCGACCCTGGCATCCCGAGAGAACTATTTCTCTCACAGATGCCGGAAAGTCTTTTTGTATAACGGTTTGCTGCGGCAGGTAACCAATTTCGTTTTTCTTGAGGCCGTCACCGTACAAAACCTGACCTTCTGCGGGCTCCCAGAGATGCAGTAATGTTTTTATGAGCGTGGTCTTGCCGGAACCGTTTTCTCCCACAATACAGAGATAATCGCCTGCCTGCACAGAAAAGTTGAGGCCCTTCGCGATGATATGCGCGTCGTAACCAAGAGACAGGTTTTGGACAGTGAGCAAAGCCATTGGGCTGCCTCCTACTTTAACGCATCCTTGAGAACAGTCAGGTTCTTCTCCATAATCTGCAGGTAGGTGGCGCCGTTTGCAACATCTTTTGCCATTACGGATTGCATTGAATCCATGGTAAGAATCTGCTGGTCCTTTGTGCGCGTGTTTTGCACGATTGTCTCGGCAATGCGATGATCTGAGCCTTCGATGGTCAAAACGGTATGGAGAGAAAGCTCATCAACTTTCTTCGCAAGGAAGACAATGGTCTCAAAATCTGCCTCGGTCTCAGCCGAACAACCAACAAAAGCCGCGTAGTAAGACAGACCGTAATCATCTACCAAATAACGGAAGGGAAAACGGTCTCCAAAGAGAAGTGTTGAAGCAGACGCATTTGCGACAGCTTTTGTGTACTCAGCGTCAAGCGCGGACAGTTTTTCTTTGTAAGAATCGGCATTACTCTCATAAGCCGCGGCATTTTGGGGATCAACGGTCTGAATGGCTTGAGAAATGCTTTCTACAAGGACGGCAGCGTTACGCAGAGAAAGCCAGACATGCTCGTCGTACTCAATCTCTTCTTCATCCTCATCATGGCTATCGCCCTCATGATGGTCTTCACCGGCTTCGTGATCATGCTCTTCTTGCTGCATGCCCTCAACCACTTCTTCTTCTTTCAGAGAATCGCCGAGAGCATCCAGGAGATTAATGACAACCATGTCTTTGTTGACCGCTTCCTGGAGAACGTCCTCTACCCATTCGTCTGATTCTCCTCCCACATAAATAAAGAGGTCACAGGTAGAAATCTTGAGGATGTCCTCTGCCGTGGGCTGGAAGCTGTGAAGATCAACGCCTTTATCGAGAAGCATCGTCACCTCGGCTTGTGCCGGGTTGTCTCCGAGGACATTCATTGTCCAGTCGTATTCAGGGAAAATAGTGGTAACTATTTGAATCTTATGATCCTGAGCAGGGTTTTTGCTGCTCTCAAAACTGCATGCAGATAAACAGCCTGCCGTCAAAATGACAGCAAGCAAAAAAGACAAAATCTTTTTCATAGTATTAACCTCCGTATTGTGCCATTGGGACGGTTCTCACGGCACGTTTGTGCCATTGGGACGGTTCTCACGGCACGTTTGTGTGCCAGTGGGACGGTTCTCATGGCACATTCACCTATACTTAAATATTTTATATGTAATATCGATTCATGAATGTGCCATGAGAACCGTCCCACTGGCACATGAGAACCGTCCCACTGGCACAAACGTGCCGTGAGAACCGTCCCAATGGCACAATACGGAGGTTCTGTTAGTTATTCAATCTCACTTTATTGGAGACAAGTGTGTTTTGAGGAAGAAGTGTAACCGGTAAAAATACCAGGATGAGACACGCAAACGCGGGTATGACCGCGGCAGTTAGAGAAACTGCTCCCTCGCCTATTTGCTGCAGCGTCTGTATGCATTGCTGAATACATTCGCAAATGGGGCAGTCTTCGCCCGAGCAGTCATGGTTTGCCTCGGCAACAAGATAAAAAGAAGAAAACAGCACAAGAGCAACCAACATGAGTCCCATGATGGTTGAGGTTATTCTATTGGCTATAAGAGTCCGAAAACCCCACATGGCTGCTTCCTCCTTTCTTGACGCCTTGGCAAAAATGAGCGTAATAGTTTATGTTACGAAACTCATTCATAAGAATGTAAGTAATGACAATCCATTGATTATGCACGAATAGATTCCGAATGTCTTTGCATTGTTCTGACAAGCCACTCTTTTGGTATGTACGGTCAAAATGTGAACTTTGACAAAACAACATGTCTCTTGTGGGTGTGAACTCATTGAGATAGATTATTATTCGGAGTGTTTAGTGAATAACGCTCAGGAGGTTTGCAACTATGAACGGCTTTTATGACCTTGTTTTGCAGGCCCGTACTTACCGCAGGTTTGACGAATCGCAGGAGGTTCCGCTCGAAGCGCTCCTGCGTTGGGTTGATTGCGCGCGTCTTACGCCAAGCGCGCAGAACCGCCAGCCGCTGCGATACAAAATAACCAATGATCCCGACGGATGCGAGCGCGTTTTTGCTTCTCTTAAATGGGCTGCCGCTTTGCCAACCTGGCCTGGTCCATCAGAGGGAGAGCGTCCCCGCGCTTACATAACCATTTGTTCGCATCGTGCCAACGCCCTGACCCTTTGCGACGTGGGCATTGCCTCGCAAACCATAAAGCTCGCGGCGCAAAACGAGGGCTTTGGCTCGTGCATGTTCAAAAACTATAACCGGGCAGACCTTGTGCAGGCAATTGGCCTTGACACACAAAAGTATAATTCCGAGCTGGTCATAGCCTTTGGTGTTCCAAAAGAAGAAGTTGTTGTTGAGCCGTTGGCAATCGACAATACCGACTATGATTATTGGCGCGACAGCAATGCCGTGCATCACGTACCTAAGTATTTGCTCAACGACATATTGTTGTAGACAAGAATTCAAGAGTTGCCTAACATAAGTCAAAAACGGAGTGCAGTGGTGTTTCATGAGGGATATTGCTAAAAGAATAGTAGAATCGAATGTCTTTTCTTTCTTTATTATTGCTGTCATTGTTCTGAATGCCCTTATACTCGGCTTGCAAACAATGAATTTGTCTGAAGGCACCCGGCGTGCTTTAGCAACATGCGACCAAATATGTGTTTTTATTTACGTGGTAGAAGCCACTCTCAAAATCTTCGCATGGCGCTCGGAGTATTTTAAAGACGGCTGGAACATCTATGATTTTACTATCACGGTTTTGAGCGTAATCCCCACAAACATCTTCCCGGTTCCTATAGAAGTTGCGCGAATCCTCCGCATTTTCAGGGCTTTCAGAGTCTTTAGGCTCATCAGCGCTTTTAAGCAGCTCCGCGTCATTGTGGTTGGTATCGCAAAATCTATCCCCGGCGTTCTTTGGACTGCTCTTTTACTTTTTGTTGTTATCTATATTTATGCGATTATTGGCGTTACGCTTTTTGACGAGTTATATCCCGAGCGCTTTGGCGACTTAGGCTCGGCGCTGTTCTCGCTGTTCGAAATCGTAACGCTCGAAGGCTGGCCTGATATCGCGTACCCCATCATAAAAGAAATGCCCTTCTCGGGCCTGTATTTTATTACTTTTATTATTCTTTCTTCGTTTATACTGCTCAATGTGGTACTGGGCATTATCGTGAACAATATTGATGAAAGCCGCCGTTCATTTGACGGCCTCGACAACGACAATCCCAGCCTTGATGACGAGAAAGAAGCCCTTCGCAGAAGCCTCGAGCAAATGGAAGTACAAATTCAGGATCTCAAACAGGTTCTCGAACGCACCAAATAAAGAATTTATAAAATTGGTCTGGTAAACTGTAAAAAGATATCGTACAGTAATAACCGTACAGTTTTGTACCGCGTTTTATGCCTTAACGCTTTAAAGGAGCGACCATGGAGATTAAAGACTTTCGTTTTGACGGCTCTCAAAAGTTTTCTATTAAAGATGCACCCACTTCTTTAAACATCGACAAAAAGCTCAAAGAAGAATACATCGAGAAGACCCAGCAAAACTCCATTCGCATTGGCGAGTTCCAGGACAAGCTGTATGCCGAGAGCCGCGAAGGTTTGCTCGTCATGTTCCAGGCTATGGACGCCGCCGGCAAAGACTCAACCATTAAGCATGTTATGAGCGGCATCAACCCGCAGGGCTGCGAAGTCCACAGCTTTAAAACTCCGAGTAGCGAAGACCTTGCCCATGACTATATGTGGCGTGTTGAGGCCCACATTCCTCATCGCGGCAATATTGGTATTTTTAACCGTTCATATTATGAAGACGTCCTGGTAGTACGCGTACGCAATATCTGGAAAGGCTACCAGATGCCCGGCCGTTGTCTCAATGTAAGCGAAGATGATTTCTTTACCAGCCGTTATGAATTCTTTAAGAGCTATGAGTCGCATCTCTATAACAACGGTTATCGTATCTTGAAGTTCTTCTTAAACGTGAGTCTCCTTGAGCAGGAAAAACGCTTCCTCGAGCGCATAGAAAACCCGGCCAAGAACTGGAAGTTCTCCTCGAGCGATCTTAAAGAACGCGCACTGTGGCCCGCATATATGGAAGCATATGAGAAAGCAATCAACGGCACTTCAACAACGTATGCTCCCTGGTACGTGATTCCCGCAGACCAAAAATGGTATATGCGCTGGCTTGTAAGCGAGATCATTGTGAAAGAACTTGAGGATATGGCTCCCGCATATCCCGAGCTTCCGGCCGAGCAAATTGCCACCCTCGCAGAATGCAAAGCACAGCTTCTCGCTATCGAAGAAGTAGAAGAAGCATATCTCGGTAAAAAGGGAGCCAAAGAGGCTGCCGAGAAGGCCGCTGTAGAGCGCGAAGCTAAAGCAACCGCCAAAAAACCCGAGGCCAAAGAAGCCAAAAAAGCCGGCAAAAAAGCCAAGCAAGACAAAAAAGCAACCAAGGTTGTCTCGGCCGAAGCCTTAGAAGAACCGCAAGCCAAGACAGAAGAAGTTGCCGAGAAACCCGCTGAAAAGCCTGCTGAGAAGCCCGCAAAAGCTCCTGCCAAAAAAGCTGCCGCAAAAACAAGCTCCAAGCGAGCTTCATCCGCCAAAAAGACAGCAGCCCCAAAAGCCGCTGATAACTCATAAGATTCAGAGGAAATCTTACACCTAAAAAAATGACACGGGGTTATGCTCCGTGTCATTTTTTTGGCTACTCTTTGAGGGGAAGACTGAAAGCTGTTAACCCAGTTTGAGGGTGTCGTCGTCATCTTTGAGGCGGCTCAGAAACCAGCTGAGTGTATCACCGGCAGCGTGAGCCATTTCGCGCACGCCTCCAATTGCAGTCCCTGCGGCATGTGCAGCCATCTCGGCAGCGCCTGTTGCACCGCGTGTTACGGCTGACGTCGCGCTTTGCGTCATGTTTACCACTCCCCCAATGGCAGCATTGGCGGCTTGGCTCATTGCTGTTCCGGCTGTTCCGGCAGCGGCTACAACGGCGCCCTGTGCTCCCTGTGCAGCATTACGAGCTGCATTTACAACCGCATCTCCTGCGCTTGTTACAACACGCGACGCGGTCTTTTTAACAACCTCTGCCACCGTTGCCATAAATCCGCTTGTGCGCATCATGGTAAGAGCCTCTTTGTATGAAGTACGACGTATCGCTGCCATCTGGGCCGGGCCGTCTTCTGCGCACAGCCAGCGCTTGGTAATTACGCCAACCCTAAAGACCAAAAATGCGCTTACCAAACCGCTTGTTGCGCTTCCCATAATCATGCCTGATGCTCTGGCTCCGGCGCCGCCTCCCAGGAGATTACCCATGATGTCAGAAAGATCTGAATCCTCAATTCCTCCGGCTATAAGAGCGCTAATCATAACGCGTGAGTAAATGCGGGCAAGGCCGAGATTGGTTGGCCTAAAGCCGCACTTCTCGACTATGCCTCTTACTAAATCAAGTGAAACAGAAAGCATGGTAACAGTCTCTACCAACGCAGAGTGTGAGATTACCGATGCCAAAAATGCTGTTGTGGCAGAACGCTTTGTTTGCTCGTCAATAAGAGGAACGCATTTTTCCTTAAAGAATTCAATAAGAAGGTCATCTGCCTCATCACCGGCTGTTACATATGACTCTACCTGCATCATCTCGTCTGGGGTAAGATCAGCATTCACAATAAGGTTATCTGCAAGCATGCGGCAATGACGTTTGTGCGCATGACCGGATTCATCGCGCAACTGGTATAAAGAGAAAACGGGCCGCTTTGCAACCTTAATAAGAGGCAGCACTACACTTGCAATGATTGCAACCACAATGAGAATATAATACAGCCAGCCCAAAACTCCGTTGGCAAGCATCAGGTGGTCGCCAACATTGAGGATACCGCCCAAAAGTGAGAACATCGCAAGCACAATCACACAACCGGCAACAATATATGTTGCGGTGTGCGATTGCCGAGAAGCAGCCTGTGTCATCCCGGCATGTTTAGCCTGAGTCTGCCACGGAGCCGTACCTACGTCGCGCATCTCGAGCATGTCATATGTAGAACCAGAAACGGCATCTACCTTGAGAAACTCTTCTGTTTTAAACCTATCATCAGAGTCCCAGTCATCAACCGTACTGTTGGGTATTTGATTTTGCAAACGATCCTCCATACTCCGACTCCTTGCAAGAAAAAACACACAGATGCATGATACCCCAAGTTCACGCATTATCATCAAGAAACCCCCTCCATCTGTATAAAAGATGGAGGGGGTTTAGTTATTTTTCACGCATGAGTCAGATTCGGAGCAAGAAACATATCCTGCTCCAGCTCTTACCAGGCATTACATGCAGGTGTAACCACCGTCAACGGGAACCATAATGCCGTTTACATAGCTTGAAGCCGGGCTTGCGAGGAAGATGGCTGCCGGGTCAAGCTCGCCCTCGTTGCCGTAACGCTCGAGAGGAATCATGGTGCGGGCGTTGGCCTGGAAGAAGTCAGAGTCAAGGGTCTCACGGGTAAGCGGGGTGTAGAAGTAACCGGGGCAAATTGCGTTGACGGTAATGCCCTTTGAGCCCCACTCTGCGGCCAGAGCACGGGTCAGGTTTACAACGCCGCACTTAGCTGCATGGTAAGGAGCGCTGCCGCAAATCTTGTTGCCCACGAGGCCATACATAGAAGCAATGTTAATAATACGGCCATAGCCGGCGGGGATCATGGCAAGCTTAGCGCAAGCGCGGGCTACCTTAAAGGTACCAAAGAGGTCGATGTTCATCTCGTCATCAAACTGCTTGTCAGTGATGTCCTCTGCGGGAGTAACGGCACCGGTGCCGGCGTTGTTGATAAGAATATCAATGCGGCCAAACTTCTTGAGAACAGCGGCAACTGCCTCGTTGACATTCTCGGTATCAGTAATGTCGCACTTGTAGGCAAAGGTCTGTACACCAAACTCGGCGGCAATCTCGGCTGCTACTGCGTCAATCTTGTCCTGACGACGGGCAAATATGGCAATATTAGCACCCTGGTTAGCAAGAGCCTTGGCCATTTGTACGCCCAGACCGCCGCTTGCGCCGGTAACAATTGCAACCTGACCGGTAAGATCAAAATAATTCTTCTTCATAATAGAATATCCTTCCTCACAAACGCATTTGACAATTCACACACGGTTTCGTGCTCAGAAACAGTATGGAGTATTCCCCTCAAAAATACCGTGTATACCACGTTAAATTCTCTCAGGGTAAAAAGAACATCGGTGAGCATCAAGCTACCACACCATAAACAGCCAATCTCCAAATACTCCCTAGGAACTCCACATAAATAAAAACAACATGTTACAGAGTAATATTAGGAGAACCATTCAAAAACCACTTGGTGCAGAGACATATTCCGTGTAGAATATGCGGCGTCATTTTGATTGAATATGTAAAAGGAGATTGTTGTGAGCGGTCAAACGGACCAAATATATCGCGGCAAGCACTTTAAGACTGAACCGGAAGAATTGCCGGAGCAGGAAGTACCGGTAATGGCTGTTCCGGTTGAGCAACCCCAGCCTGTTGTTCAACAAGTAATTCCGGAGCCCCAGCCACAACCTGGTGTTCAGCAAGTCATTCTGGAGCCTCAGCCGCAGCCGGTGGCGGCTGATCAATCAGCGCCTATGCTTAAGCTTGACACGGGACCAATCCCTCCCGTACAAGCCGATGGGTTTTCCAAAATCCGAGAAAAACTCATCCAGGAAGAAGAGCTTATAGAAGAGGGAATTGTTGAACTGGATGACTCGGGCAAAATTGCCTTACCGCTGCGTATCTTAGGCATCATTATGCTTGTGGGCGGCTTTGCTCTCGCCGGAGTGTTCCTGTTTGTCTCTTGGGCATTTATCTCGGTTGCCCTCGAAGGCGTAGAAATTGCCTGGTCTACCTCTACGCTTGTCATCGCCATTGTTATGGCGTCGCTTCTTACCGTCACGGCAATACTCTCCATGATTTTGGGCATCAGGCTTTTACTGAGCAAACGGCGGGGCGCCGCAAAAATTGCAAATGTTCTGGTATTTTTGACCATTGGTATCATAGCCTGCGAGATCATGCTCGAAGGTGTAAAGCTTGATATTATTGCTCCTTTGGTTTACCTGACAGCCGTTCTTATTGTGCGCACCTATGTTGACCCTCGTCTTACAGAAGAGCGTATCCTCAAGAAGCAGCAAAGGGTACAAACAACACGCGACCGCGTAGCCGACGGCACCATTGGCTATGATATGAGCGGTAAGGGATATATTGAACTCAACTTCTTTAATCTTTTCTGGGTCTTTGTAATCGCCTCTATTCTCGGCCTCTTTATAGAGACGGTTTACCATGCGCTCGTATTTGGCGGGTACCAGGACAGGGCCGGACTCTTATTTGGTCCGTTCTCGCCCATCTACGGTTTTGGTGCGGTGCTTATGACGATCGCGCTCAACAGAATCTATAACCGCAGCACACTGCTCATATTTGTTGTGAGCGGCATCATTGGCGGCGCTTTTGAATACCTGGTCAGCTGGTTTATGGAGTTCGCATTTGGCGAGGTTGCCTGGGATTACTCGGGCCCTTGGTTTAATGAGGACGGAACCATTAACATTATATCTTTTATGAACATAGACGGACGTACAAGCCTCTTGTTCATTATCTTCTGGGGTATTCTCGGCGTGCTTTGGATCAAGACCCTTTTGCCCGGTTTGCTTATCATTATTAATAAGATTCCCTGGAAGGCACGCTATGTTGTGACAACCATATGTGCAATTCTCCTGGTTGTCGATGGCGTTATGACCCTGCAGGCTAACGACTGCTGGTATGAGCGCATGAGCGGCAAGACCCCCAGCTCTCAGTCAGACCTCTTCTATGCCGAGCATTTTGGCGACGAATTTATGGCGAATCGCTTCCAAAGCATAGAGATCCATCCGGAGAAATCCGTCCGTGCCGATACCACGCTCAAATCTGCCCAAGGCGAACTGGGCGAACCAACAACCGTCACTTCACGCCTTGCCCAGGCAACCGCACAAAGAATCAACGCTTCTGCCGCGCGCAATTTGTCCTAAATAACACAACGCTCTGAATCAAAATGGGGCGGTTCGTTGGAATGTACCAAACGAACCGCCCCATTTGTTTATCAATTCTTGAACATAGTGCAAGTTTTGACGGGCGCTAGCATGATCAATTCTCAAAAGATTTAAATTACCAGGGCTTTTACCGAGAAACCCTTTGAGATTTACATCTTATCATGCTAGCACCCGTCAAAACTCGCATCCCACTAGAGATCTCTGACGCCGGGAATGCCGTCCTCGGTGGTTGCGGCTTTGAGGTTGCTGCCGGTACCGCCGGATTGGCGGTCCTCGAGCATTTGGTCGAGGGTACGCCAGGCAAGCTCGGCACACTTCACGCGGGCCGGCATGCGGGCAATTGTCTTGAGACAGGCCGCTTCGCCAAGCCGCTCTGTAAGGAGCTCGGTATCTGTGGCTTCTCCGCGTGCCATTTGTATAAAGAGCTTGCAGAGATCTCTGGCTTGCGCCAGGTCAAGACCGCATACCAGATCTGCCATCATATCTGCCGAGGCTTGGCTCACGGCGCAGCCGCTGCCGGTGAACGCCGCTTCTTCTATGATATCCGAGTCGCTCAAACGCAGGCTCAGAACAATATCGTCTCCGCAGCTTGGGTTTATGCCCTCATGCGTACACGTGGGGTTCTCCATCGCATATTTGTTAAAAGGATCCTGGCTGTGCTCAAGCAGAGCAGGTGTATACAACTCATTAATGGGCATGGAACATCCCCCAAACTCCCTCAAGTGCTTCTGCAAGTCTGTCTATATCATGGGTGCTGTTATAAAACGCGATACTAGCTCTGCAGCATGACGAGATGCCCATCCAGGTAAGCAGCGGCTGCGCACAATGATGGCCTGCGCGGATCGCAACGTTCTCCTCGTCAAGAAGGCTTGCTACATCATGAGGGTGAATTCCCTTTACGTTAAACGATACAACTCCCAAATGCGCATCAGGATTTGCCGAGCCCACAATCTCAATAAAGCTCAACTCTTTAAGCTTCTGCACCAAATAAGCCGAGAGTTTGCGCTCGCGCTCTTCTATAGTCTCAAATCCTATTGACTCCAAATAGCTTATCGCAGCGTCAAACGCATAAATACCTGCTGCATCCTGCGTGCCGGCTTCGAACTTTTGGGGAACCTGGGCCCACACCGCGTCTTCTTCGGTCACGGAATCAATCATTTCGCCGCCCGTAAGCATGGGCTCCATTTGGTCGAGAAACTCGGGCCTTCCCCACAACACGCCTACGCCCATGGGGCCGCCCATCTTGTGAGCGCTCATCGCAAAGAAGTCGCACCCAAGCTCCTCGACATCTATAGGAATATGCGGAGCCGACTGCGCTCCGTCAACCACCATAACGGCACCTACCTCGTGTGCCCGCTGGGCAATCTCTGCAATAGGGTTTGGTATTCCTAAAACATTTGATATATGTACGACCGAGACAATCTTGGTGTTTGGCCCAATGCATGCCTGAATGGTCGCGCTCTCGAGCACACCTTCCTCATTGGGACGCATATACACAAGCTCGGCGCCGTACTTTTTGCAGGCCTGCTGCCAGGGGATCAGATTCGAATGGTGTTCCATAATGCTGATGCAAATCTGGTCACCCGGCTCAAGACCAACTACTTCGGGAAGGCTGTGTGCAAGCAGGTTCAAGGCCTCTGAGGTGTTGCGCAAAAACACAATCTGGTTCCCGGCGTCCCGTTCGCTTGCGGCCTCAACGCCCAAAAAGCGGGCCACATGCTTGCGGGCATCTTCTATGGCAGACGTAGCCATGTGCGAATGGCGGTAGAGCCCGCGCAACGGGTTCGCGTTCATGGTGGTATAAAACTCTTTCTGAGCCTTGAGCACCATAGACGGGCGCTGAGCTGTGGCTGCGTTATCGAGATACGCATACGTTGGGTCTGCCGCAAGGAGCGGATACGCTATTCTAAAAGGACTCTTAGTGATGTCAGCAGGGTCGCCTGATAACGCTGCTTTGGCGTCTTCCTCGGCAATGCGCACCGCTTCACGCGCTGCGGCGTACTTTGACGCGGCATTCTCAACAAAATTGGCGGCTGTTGCGGCAGCCCCCAAAAGGGCATCATTTAAGCTCATGAGAGCCCTCCTTCCAGATCAGCGGCTAGTTCCTGCGCAATATCCTCGCCAAAAGCCCTGCAGGCAGCGCGGTATACCGCCTCGTATGCCTGGGGAATGTGCTGCGCGGCAGCAAAAGCGGCGCTGTATGTTGCTTCCATCATAAGTTCGCGGGCGTCGTCAGATGTGATTCCTCGCGTTGCCATATAGGCAAGCTGGCTTGGATCAATTTCGCCCACGCTCGCTCCGTGGGTACCTGCGACATCATCTTCATTACAGAGAATAACAGGAAGTGTCTTGTTTACAACTCCCTCTCCTACCAAAACCACAGATTCATTCTCGACGCCGCTTGCGCCTTTTGCGCCGTGCACCAGGTCAATGGTGCTGCGCAGTGACTTGTTTGCCTCATCAACCAAAACGCCATGTAAAGAGAGATTGCTCACCGTTTTAACGCCGCGGTTTCGCACGGAGTAGCCAAAATCAAGCTGCTCTGTACCGCGTCCCACATAACGGGCATCAACGTTTAAAGCAGCGCTTTTTCCTACGAGATCTGCGGCACAACCCAAAGCTAAAATCTGCGACCCCAGGCAGTATTGCGAAATATCTGCCGTGGCGCCGTTAGCCAGGCAAAAACCAAGGTTGCTTAGCATTTGCACCGAGCTATCGCAGGCAATGAATTCATTGATTTTTACGCGGGCGCCGTCTGCCGCGTTCACGCGCACGAGCCAGCCCCGGGTATCAAGCGTGCCCAAAGCTGCAGCAGTGTCAGCGCGGTTTGAGCTAATTAACACGAGCTCTGCTTGCGCATTCTCCTGAACATTAATATCCAGAACGGCAAGCTCTCCCACCTGAGGGTCATCAAGATCAACCACATAGAGTGGCTTTGTTCCGTCGCCTGTAGCCTCTACAACAATGGTCTTTTGCTTGCCGGCTGCTTCGAGCCATGCGGTTGCCGCAGGACCCATGCCTCCTACCGGTTTTGCAGCCTGTGAGTTCTCAGACTCCCGGGCCCAGGGGCCGGCCGGAGCAGCTGTGCCTTCAGGAGCATCAAACGCATGGTCATCGGACACGTTGTATGCAGGAACATCGCGCTTGGGGCGTATTTTTGGCGCAACCCACGCCTGCTCATCAAACCCCTCTACCGCAGGCACCTTAAGATTGATCCCGTTGATATTAAGATGGTTCCAGGTTGGCGAAGGAAGCTCATTTGTGCAGGTCAATATTACTTTAGAAAGAGATGCTTCTGGTTCGCAAAGATTCTGTGCAACCATTATCCCACAGCTCCTTCCATCTCAATTTTAATTAGGTTATTCATTTCTACGGCATACTCCATGGGGAGCTCTTTGCTCACGGGGTTTGCAAAACCGTTGACCACCATAGTGCGGGCTTCTCCCTCAGGAATTCCCCTGCTCATGAGGTATGTTACCGTCTCGTCAGAAATGCGGCCAATGGTAGCTTCATGTCCAACATTCGCTGTGCGGCATCTCACATCCATGGCTGGAATGGTGTCTGAGCGCGACTTGTCATCAAGCATGAGCGAAGCGCAGCTTACTGTGGCTTTGGCATGCTCGGCATGCTCGTCTACCACAACGGCGCTTCTGAATGTCGAGACGCCCCCGCCTTTGCTCAGCGACTTTGCGTCAAGCGAGCACTTGGTATGGGCGCCGAGCATCACAACTTTGGTTCCTGTGTCGAGGTTCTGGCCTTTGCCGGCAAACGTAATGCCCGTGTACTCGCATACCGAGCGGTCGCCGGCCAAAATCGACGTGGGATACAGGTAGCTCACATGGCTGCCAAAAGAGCCGCTTACCCACTCTATTGTCGCGTCTTCTTCGCAGCGGGCACGCTTGGTATTGAGGTTGTACATGTTCTTTGACCAGTTCTCAACCGTCGAATACCTCAAGCGTGCGCCTTTGCCCACATAGAGCTCAACGCAACCCGCATGAAGGTTGGCAACATTGTACTTTGGTGCGCTGCAACCCTCTACAAAGTGCAGGTCGCTGCCCGGCTCCAGAATAATAAGCGTATGCTCAAACTGGCCGGCGCCTGCCGCGTTCAGGCGGAAGTAGCTCTGCAGCGGGAACTCTACATGCACTCCTTCAGGAACGTACACAAACGAGCCGCCGCTCCAAACCGCCCCGTGAAGCGCCGCAAACTTGTGGTCATTGGGAGGCACAAGCTGCATAAACCGTTCGCGAATAAGCGGCTCGTAGGGACCATGAAGGGCTTCTTCTATGCCGCTGTAAATAACGCCCTGTTTTGCCACTTCTTCGCGCATGTTGTGGTACACAAGCTCCGAGTCATACTGGGCGCCTACGCCTGCGAGACTTGCGCGTTCAGCCTCGGGAATACCCAGGCGCTCAAACGTATCTTTAATATCTTCAGGTACATCATCCCAGCTGTTAGCCTGGTCAGTTTTGGGCGATACATATGCCGAGATATGATTCATATCTAGGCCAGCAATTGAAGGACCCCAGTTGGGCGGCATTTGCATATGTCCATACACATCAAGACAATGGAGACGCAAATCAAGCATCCACTGCGGTTCATCCTTTTTCGCAGAAATATCACGCACCAAATCAGGCGTCAGGCCCTCATCTGCGCGCTCATAGCCTTCTTCTGATTTCTTAAAATCATAGAGACTCGACGGATCGTGCGAAAGCAGTTCTTCGTCTAACATGGCTGTTCACTCTCCGCGGCAGCCGTAAAGGAGCTAAAGCCCTGCTTATCTATTTTTGAGATGAGCGAGGCATCATCTGACGCCACAAGCCTGCCCGCAACCATAACATGCGTGCGGTCAACATCAAGATGTTCAAGAATGCGAACGTTATGCGTAATAATAAGGAGCGCTCCGTCGCAGCTCTCGCGATATGCTCTGATGCCGTTCGAAACAACCTCAAGCGCATCAACGTCAAGGCCCGAGTCGGTCTCGTCGAGAATGGCAAGCTTGGGTTTAAGCAACAGGAGCTGCAGCATTTCAACCTTTTTGCGCTCTCCGCCCGAGAAACCAACGTTAAAGTCGCGCACCAAATAGGACTGGTCAAGGTGAAGCTTATCTGCCAGCTCACCAATATGCTTGCGGAACACGCCGCCGTTCATTTTGAGCTCGGGACGCTTGCGGGCAATGGAGCGCAAAAACGTATAGAGAGGTACGCCGGGAATCTCCACCGGAGCCTGGTATGACATAAACATACCCGCTAAGCTGCGCTTATCTGCGCTCAGGGTGGTAATGTTTTCTCCGTTAAATAGGATTTCCCCGCTTTGGACTTCATAGGTGGGATCACCCATTAACGTACGGCCAAAGGTAGATTTGCCTGCTCCGTTGGGGCCCATTAAAACATGGGTCTCTCCCATATTGATACTGAGATTGATCCCATGCAGAATGGTTTTCTCGGCCGTACCGGCACTGAGGTTTTTTACATTCAGTACGTTTGAACACTCTCCTGGCATAACACTCTCCCTCACTTGTTTTTTGCGCTTTAAGACTTCCATATCCCGGGACCGTCGCGCAAAAACTCTCCCTAATCTGATATGCCTACTATGGCAGTATATGACGCGTCTGACGTTGCAATCCGCCCAATTCATTAAATCCCCCTAATTTAGTAGGATTATAAACCTGACAAAAGGTCCGTCCTTTTGTCAGGTTTTGGGCTTCCGCGCAACCCTGTGCACGGAAAATTGCAAATCATGACAACTCAAATGCGTTTGAGTTGTCATGAATAGCCAATTTGGCCCAACATGCCGAGAAGCCCGCGCTTTTGACCTGCACGTTCTTCTCGGCATAAGCGCACATGGCTCTTGGAATGACAGCTCAAACGCATTTGAGTTGTCATGATAGATCGGAAGAG
>JAFWFL010000038.1 GCA_017515595.1 Coriobacteriales bacterium | reverse complement strand
TCGTTCTTTTCCTGTCAAACCACCGTCCCCTGTCATACCCGTTCTTTTCCTGTCAAACCACCGTCCCCTGTCATAACCGTCTCCTGTCATAGAACAAGGAGAAGTCTGGATGACTAAGGGCAGTGTGCTTATTGGGATGAGCGGCGGGGTTGACTCGAGTGTAGCGGCCGTGTTGCTCAAGGAGCAGGGATATAACTGCATTGGGGCTACCATGCTTTTGCACGGAGGCCCGGGAAGTCTTGAGGCACAAAACAATACCTGTTGCAGCCTTGATGATGTTGAAGATGCTCGTTCCGTTGCCCGCACGCTTGGCATACCGCATTATGCATTTGATTTTTCTTACGAGTTTGAGCGTGATGTGGTGAGCGACTTTGCTCAGAGCTATGAGTCAGGTTTGACGCCAAACCCGTGTGTGCGCTGTAACCGCTGCCTCAAGTTTGGATACCTGCTGCAACGGGCGCGGGAGCTTGGGTGCGACTATATTGCCACAGGACATTATGCGCGGGTTATTCATCCTGGTACAGCTGATGATGATCCGCTTGTGGAACAGATGCCTGAGCCTGAGCGCGGGTCTTCTCGGCACCTGCTGGCAAAGGCGGCAGATGTCACAAAAGATCAGAGTTACTTTTTGTGCCTTCTCACGCAAAAGCAGCTTGCCCGCGTTCTTTTACCGCTTGGGGAGCTTACCAAACAGCATGTGCGCGATATTGCCCAGGAGTACGGTCTTGTTACTGCCCGTAAGCGCGAAAGCGAGGATATTTGCTTTGTGCCCGATGGCGATTATCTGGGATTTCTCGAGCGCAGGCGAGGAGAAGCCTACCCTGAAGGTTCCATCATTACCTGCGACGGCCGCGTTGTGGGTTCACACCGAGGCATAGCCGGCTATACCATTGGCCAGCGCAAAGGTTTGGGTGTTGCGCTGGGAGAGCCTGCCTATGTGTGTGCAAAAGACGTGGCCGCGAATACTGTTACTCTGGGTCCACTTGAATCCATTATGTCGCAGACCTGCTTTGTAAAAGACTGGAACTGGATTATTGAACCTCCCGCTGGTCCTTTGCATCTCAAAGTACGCACCCATTACCGCCATACCGAGCAACCAGCAATGGTTTATCCCCTGGAGAACAACCAAGTGCGTGTAGACTTTGACGAGCCCCAGCGCGCCATAACCCCCGGTCAATACGCCGTAGCCTACGAGGACGGAATTCTCGCAGGCGGTGGCATGATCATTTGATGAGGGAGAAAAAGCTGGCACGTGCAGTAACAGGGATTGACGGTGAACGGGCATGGATGTATGCAGCACATTAAGGGAACAAGCCTGGTCAGGCTGAAACAACATTGGCATTCAAGACATTATGATCGCTGCAACTGCGCAGGTCTCAGGTCTCATTGTTGTAACCAGAAATACAAAAGATTTTGCACCACTCAGTGTTAGATGTTTAAACCCGTTCAGCTTGAAGTAATTACAGCATTGAATTATCTGGCCGAGAAGCCCTTGTATAATCTAAAGGCAGTATTAGGAACGAGGGAACGGTTCCATCGTTCTCCTGTGTTCTGCTATTGTGCTTATGCTCCTAAGAGTGATGCCGGGACAATGAGCACACCGTCTTGGCGTTGGTAAGCCATACTGCCTTTTCCGACAATGACAGCCAAAAATGCAGGTTCATTGTTTTGATGCGCCGCATTGTTTAAGACTTTATTTCTGAGTCTTATGAGGTTTGCGGCTGCTTCATCTGCTTTTGTGTCGCTTAACTTTATCTCAATGCCTGCCCAACGACCGGCGTATTCAACGATAGCATCGACTTCCAAACCTTTTTCATCACGGTAATAATAAATGCTATTTCCAATACCGCTATATGTGGAAAGAAACACCCGCAAATCACGTATCACGAGGTTTTCAAAGAGAAGGCCCAGCGTTTGCATATCGTGTACTAAGCGCGTTGGTGTAGCAAAAAGAAGCGCTGCAGCAAGTGACGGATCAACAAAATAGCGCTTGGGTTTTACTCGCACGCGCGCTTTTGACCGCATAGGCGGCTCCCAACCGTACAGCGATTCGGTAAGGTAAAGCCTCTCAAAGAAATCAAGATAAGATACGATTGTGCCAGGGTCAATTCCGTTGTTTCCGCGCCCCATATCTTGTGACAATGTTTTATAGGTAACCGCTTGACTTGCATTTATGGCCAGTGCTCTCATAAGAGATAAAGCGGTCTCAGGAGAATACCCCTCATCAACTACATTAATATTTACTACTGATTGTACATATTGATTGGCTGTTTCCAAAGCAATGTTGTCTTTAAGCCCAAGGTTTGCAGGCCAACCTCCGCGACAGCACCATCTGGCTATATCATAGATTTCAGCATTTGATTTCATGGGAGTCAATGCTGTTCCCTCTAGCAAATCTTTAAAACTGATTCCAGCTGATGAATCGCCTGTTTCTGCAAGACACATAGGCCTCATAACAATATGCGCAATGCGACCGGTACCTGAATGATGTACCTTCTCCCTGTCTTCTTTCTTGAGATTGGTAGACCCGGTAAGCAAGAATAAACCACGCTTGTTACCAGAGTTATCAATAAAGCGTCTTGTTGCATCCCAAACCTCCGGTACCTCTTGCCATTCATCAACCAGATGCGGCGCATCTCCAACTAAAGCGAGATCCGGATCAACCAAGGCTGCCTCTCGATCTGACCGTTTATCGAGATGTGTGACGCTTGCACACCGGGAAAGCGCGGTCCATGTCTTACCACACCATTTTGGTCCGGTAATCTCAACACATCCAAACCCATGCATAAGCGTATCGAGCCGGCTCTCAACCAATCTGTGTACATAGCCAGATGGTGTAAGGGTGTGTTCTGGTTGCCGCATAATATAACCTCTCGGAGTATGATACTTGTAACGAACCATATTTTACGCTCTTATCATTCAGTATTTTACGCCAATTATAAATATTAAATTACGCCTTAGTAAATCTATATTTTGCGCCTTAAGTATTTCCAGCGCTGCCTTGAGTTATTCTGCAGGCAGTTTATAGTCTGATCTTCCGGTCGAGACAAAGGCGCTTGTAACACCATTAAAGAAAGAAACAATGTCATCGAGAGCTACGGGATAGTAGTTGTTTGCATCGACTCCAACGTCGTAGCGGTAATATCCCTGAGCACGGTTTTGCTCGTTGTAAGCTGAGCCCAGGCTGTGGATGTGTCCGTGCACATGAATAGCGTCACGGTAGGCACTTGCCCATTCGAGGAGAGGATAGTGAAAACAAACCAATTTACGGCCTCCCTCGAGCTTTAGCTCAAGATAGTCTTGAGCACTTTCGAACACACGGCCACCATTTGGGTCACCCGGGTAATCATCCCAGTTTTTGTCGTGATTGCCGTTTACCAAATGCACATGCTTACAATGTATTTGAGAGCGCAAAGCAGCAGCATTTTCCCGAGGAAGACGGTAAGAGAAGTCGCCCAGAATATAGAGCGTATCATAAGGCATAACAAGATTATTGATATTGGCAATGAGCCCCTCATTCATTTGATCTGCGGTTTCCCAAGGACGTTTGCACGCAGCAATGATATTCTGATGCCCAAAATGCGTATCTGCCGTAAACCAAATCACGAAATAATCCTCTCGAGCACCTTGTCTTACAAGTCTCGAAACCTATCATATGAGGATTGGATACTTGCTGACACTACTTATCTTTCCTTGTTCACCATAGAATTATATCCAACAGAGTAGTTATATTCAACAATTGTGCTTGCGGTTATGCTGCTCGTATACTTAGTCTCGGCATGTAGTGAAAGTCTTACAAAGGCACAGTCAATGGTTGACAGCGAACGAGTGCTGATTTATGATATCAGTGATATCACTAGTTGTTTGCATATTTGGGAGTTGAGTGGCAATGTCACAAGTGCTTATTAGAAATGTGGATGAAGCTACCAAGCAGGCTATTGCAGCAGAAGCCAAAAAGAAGGGCTGGTCTGTACAGGCCGAGCTTTTGTCAACAATTAAACAGCATTATATGCCGCAGACGAATTCCATCATTGATATTCTTCTGGAAGCGGGCAAAGTAGAAGGCGATGACTTTGTTATTCCAAGCCGCGAACCAGGCAGGGACTTCAGCTTTGAGTAGGTGGGTGTATGGCATACCTTATAGATACCAACGTGCTTTCAGAGCCATTATTAAAAAAGCCTGATTTAGCTGTTGTTGCTTGGCTTCAGAGTGTTATAAATGAGTCTTTCATAAGCGCCATAACAATAGAGGAAATGCTTTACGGAGCAAAACGCATGCCAAATGGCCAGAGAAAAGACGCAATTCTGGCAGCAATTCAGGCAATCAGCGCACAATACGCGCACCGCATCTTGGTATTTGGTTTACAAGAAGCGCAAGTATGCAGCACATTAAGAGTACAGGCCTGGTCAGGCGGAAACAACATTGGCATTCAAGACATTATGATCGCCGCAACTGCACAGGTCTCAGGTCTCATTGTTGTGACCAGAAATACAAAAGATTTTGCACTACTCAGCGTTAGATGTATAAACCCGTTCAGCTTGAAGTAATTACAGTATTGAATTATCTGGCCAAGAAGCCCTTGCAGGTTCATCAAAATACGTTTCATGGAGTATCAAAGAATTAAAGATACCAGGTAAAGCCATGGTAAAATAATGTAGGCAGATATTCAGAGGAGAGAGATGTCTATGTTATACCGAGAAGACAGGCATGGGGAGAGGATTTCTATTCTGGGATATGGGTGCATGCGGTTCTCACGCAAGGGAGCAGGCATTGACCTGGTAAAGGCTGAGGGCGAGATCATGCGTGCCATAGAGGCCGGAGTCAATTATTTTGATACGGCATATATCTACCCGGGAAGCGAGGCTCTCCTGGGCGAGATACTTGAGAAGAACAACGTGCGCGACCAGGTAAAGGTTGCGACAAAGCTCCCGCCTTATATGGTGAGCAATCATGCCGCGATAGACCGGATTTTTAACGAGCAGCTCGCGCGTCTGCGTACGGACCGCGTTGATTATTACCTTATGCATATGATCACCGACATCTCTCAGTGGCAAAAGCTCCAAAAGCTTGGTATAGAAGAATGGATTGCCCAAAAGAAGGCAACCGGACAAATTCGCAATATAGGTTTTTCATTCCACGGGAACACCGCCCAGTTTTTGCCCGTACTTGAGGCATATGACTGGGACTTTTGCCAGATTCAGTACAACTATGTTGACGAGCACTCCCAAGCCGGTCGCAAGGGACTTGAAGGCGCAGTTCAAAAAGGTATTCCCGTTATCATCATGGAACCATTACGCGGCGGCAAGCTCGTAGACCGTTTGCCCAATAAGGCCAAGCAGATTATCGCTCAAAACCCGCTTGGATACAGCGCAGCTGAATATGCGTTGAGATGGCTGTGGAACCAGCCCGAGGTGACCTGCGTGTTAAGCGGCATGAACTCGCTTGACATGGTCGAGGAGAACTGCCGCATAGCATCTGCCTCTGAGCCGGGAAGCCTCCGTCCTGAAGCTCAGCAGGTTATTGACCAGATAAAAGCCTGTTTTGCAGAAACAGAGCGTGTGGGCTGTACCGGATGCTCATACTGTATGCCCTGTCCCAAGGGAGTCGACATCCCCAGCGCCTTTAAATACTACAACCAGATGTATGCCGAGAGTAAACACGGCGCCCGTATTGAATATATGCAAATGGTTGCTTTTCGCAAAGAACCTGCTTTCGCAACCCAATGTGTAGGCTGCGGCGCATGCGAACGCCATTGTCCGCAAAGTATTCCTATCCGAGAAAAACTCAAAGAAGCAGATGCAGCCCTGCGCCCGGTTCCCTATAAGATTGGTATCAGCATCGCAAGAAAATTCATGCTGCGGTCGTAACCATTCCCTCGTTCTTTTCGTTCTTTTATTCAAACACATCCCGGGTTGAGTAGTAGTAGATGCCAAAGCGTTCTACGTAGGATTGGACTATGCCAAAGAGGAGGTAGGATACGCCGAGGTAGAAATCATTCTTGGTGCTGCGTTGGACGTTGGTAAACCAGGACGAGAGCCAGGGGAGGACGTGTGTGCTTAGGAACTCTTTCTGAGACTTTGCGTACCACTCGGCTTGCTCATGATTTTCGGTGTTCAGAGCATTGATCTCTTGTGCCATAAGGAAGGCAACAAACCGAAGGAGTATTCCCAGATGGTCAACGGGCTCGTTTTCGCTTGTTTGCAGCTGAGCTCCGTGCTCTCTAAAAGCTTTCTTGATATCGATGGAGTTTTGGCTGTAAAGCCTGCGGTCAGGTTCGGTGTAGTATGACTCCCAACAGGGGGCTTTGGGCTCTCCGCGGCCAATGAGAAGGTCGAGCCATTCTCCGGCAAGTTCATGGTCTGCAGCTTCTTCGATGTTGGTGGCGAGCCAACCGCGCATAAGTGCAAGACCGCGCTTCACATTCTCGTTTTCATTGCCAAACGGCGCTTCGTCCAAAGCGCTTTCTTCGCGAAGCGTATTCAGCATGTCTGTTGTGGGCTCGTCATGAACAAGAGCTGCCACAAACTCAAACGAGACTTGAGCGGCCAGTATGTCTTCTGCGGTTGGCTTCTCCATCAATACCTCCAAAATTGCGTACCCAAATAAGGCACAGCGCCGGTCATCAGTCGCTGAGACCGGCGCTGTGCTTAATTTATTATATCTCTTCAGGCAGGCTTACGCAGTAGCCGGTTCCTTCGCCGGACTTCTGGGCATTGCGATGAGGAGTGATGATGGTGGTTGCACCGGTGACGTTCTTGGGCAGCGGCTCAATCTCAATGTCGCCTTCGCCGTATTTGGCGATGAGCTCGTCGCGGTCGCCAAAGTCGAGTGCACGCATGGGGCATGCTGCAACGCACACGGGCTTCTCGCCTGCGTCTACCTTGGCTTTGCACATATCGCACTTGCTTGACTTAAGCTCTTCTTCAAGGAATGAAGGAGCGCCGTAGGGGCAAACGTTGACGCAGGTTTGGCAGCCAATGCAGAGTTCCTGGTCCACAAAGACAATACCGGTCTCAGGATCCTTCTGCATAGCGCCAACCGGGCAGTTCTCTACGCAAGCAGGCGCTGCGCAGTGGTTGCACGCGGCCGATACAAAATAGCCAAAGACGCCGTTGGGCGAGAAGGTCCCGGCCTCCTCGTCAACACTCCAGTCGCCGCCTACATAGTTGTAAACGCGGCGCCAGAGGTTCTTAATGGGGAGATGATAGGTCTCCTTGCACGCCACCTGGCAGGTTTTACAACCGGTGCACTTGTTGGCGTTGAAATAAAATGCATACTGTGCCATGTTAGATACCCCCTTCTGTTACTCGATGCCAACCGGCAGGACGAGAGGTGTCTCTTTGTCGGGCATCAGCTTGAGATCGCCTGTGTACTTCTCGACCCTTACCAGGGTGCCGGTCCATGACTGAGATGCCTGGCCGGAAGCCTTGGGAGCCTGGAGAATGTTCGGATCGCCGCCGAGGTCGATTCCGGTAGCCTCGTCGATGTTAATCCATGCGCCGTCCTGCATTGCAACAGCGCCGGGTACAACGGTAGGCAGTACCTTGGCATAGCGCAGAACCTGGCCATACGGGCTTGTCATAAGCACGGTATCGCCGTTCTCGATGCCAAGCTTCTGTGCGTCGTAGGTGCTCATGAAGCAGCACTGCGGGAAGGCCTCGCGCAGAGAGAATACGTTGTCGTTGACCGTGTGGGCGCGACGCAGTGAATGAGGTGTCCAGAGAAGGAGCGGATACTCGTCGGTTTGGGTGCCCTGACCTTGCTCAGGGTCGCCAATTTGCCACTTGCCAATGGGGCTGATGGTGGAATAACCGCACGCGTTGATAACGTCGGCGAGAGTCTTGCAATAAATCTCAAGCTTACCTGAGGCGGTTGCCACGGGGAAGGCCTCGGGATCCTGGCGGAAGAGCTCAAACTGCGGAGCAGCGACCTTGTCGCCCTCGGAACGCTGATGCTTGTAGTAACCCTTCTTCTTGAACTCGGCAAATGAGGTAATTCCCTCTTGCGGACCGCCTACCGTGATGCCAAGTTCGTCGAGATCCTCTTGTGTAATGGTAAAGAGCGGCGCGAAAGCCATAGCCGAGCGGTCAGTAAGCTCCAAAGCACCGGCGATTGAGCAGTAGGTACGCTCAGAATCAGTCATGGTGTTCACGAGCTTGGGATCAATACCCAGGCGCTTGGCCAGCTCTTCTGCCACGTAGCTCTCGGGCATAGCCTCATACATGGGGTCAATAATGCGGTCAGCCCAGTATACGGTTGAGGAGTCGCCTGTCCAGGCAAGCTCGCCCTTCTCCCACCAGGGAGCTGCGGGAAGAACAACATCGCTGTACTTGCACGATGCGTTGAACCAAGGCTGGAGAGCCCAGGTGAAGTCCATGCTGCGGTATGCTTTGATACCGGCATTGGCATTCGGTACGGAGTTGAGTGAGTTCTCATAGCCGCCCGAGTAAATCTGATGCACGTTCATAGGCTTCTTGCCGCCCGGCCAGCAGTCGCGGCCATAAGCACCGTCAAGAATGCTCTGCCAGAGCTCGGTGTAGTCAGGACGGTCCCAGTTCTCATTGGTGAGTGCGAGGAAGTTGGGGATGCCGCCTGCCGATGCGTCAGGAGTAAGCGGGTTCAACGGGTTCAGCTGGAAGCCGTTGGAAGCGTCGCCGGCGAGAACAAACGGCAACATTGAGATGCCCTCTGCCCTGCCTACCCAAGCAACGGAGTTACCCTCGGTGCCAAGGCCGCCCTTCATGAAGGCCATGGTGTAGAATACCTGGGCAAACATCTCGCCCGCCGGAATCTTGGTGGTTGACTGGCCGGCAAAGAAGTCAACAGTCTTAGCTGCGGCGATTTCCTCGGCAAAGCTACGGATAACGTCTGCGGGGGTACCGCAAATGGCTGCTGCCCACTCGGGAGTCTTAGGCTCGCCGTCATAGGTGCCAAGAACATAGTCCTTAAAGTTGTCCTCGGGGTTTGCACCCTCAGGCATGTGCTCTGCGTCAAAACCAACGCAGTACTTGTCGAGGAACTCCTGGTCATACAGGCCATTCTCGATCCAGTGGTACATAATGCCCAGGCAAAGAGCGGTGTCGGTGCCGGGACGTACGGGAATCCACTCGTCAGCAATCATCTCAGCGGTCTGGTTGAGCCAGGGTTCGATGATAATCCACTTGCCGCCCTGCTCGCGCGCGTAGTCCATGTAATAGGGGGTGTTGCCTGACTTGTTGGCTACCCAGTTGTTGCCAAAGTGAACATGGAGCTCGGACTTTGCGGCCGAGAGGCTATCAGTGTTGCTGTAATAACCGCCGGTCATGTAGAGCTCAACTGCAGGCCAGGAGCCCATAGATACCGTACCGGTCTCATGGTGAAGTGCGCCGCCCAAAACGTTAAGCAGACAAATCACCGGATCAAAGTAGGTATCGCCAATGTCGCTGTATGCAGCGGCAAGAATGCCCTTGCTGCCATACTCGTCAACGGTTTTTTTGATTTGCTCGGCTACGATGTCAAGCGCTTCATCCCAGCTGATGCGCTCCCACTCGTCAATACCGCGCAGTTCGCCGTTAGGAGCGTCGGGGCTCCAGTTCTTGCGCTTCATGGGATACTTAACGCGCGCGGGTGAGAATACGTTGCTGATCTGTGACCTACCACGGGCACAGGCGCGACGCTGCGGACAATACTCGTTGTCCTCGGGATCCTCGTCTGACTTGATTGCAACCGGGATGCCGTCTTCCATGCGCACCTTCAAAAGGCAGCGTGATGATCCACAGCTGCAGTTGAACATGCATGGGGCGGTTTTCCACTCCTCGGCACTTTCTTGCGCCTCATCGGCCATAGCCAGGATGGGGCTTGCGGCGAAGCTGACTGAAGATGCAGCGGCTCCTGCAATGGATGCCCACTTCACAAAGCTTCGCCTGGACAGGGTTTTTTGTGACATAATGTAACCCTCTCTCCCTCTCTCTTACAATACCTTGAGCTGGTTTGCATCTTTATGTTTGGCAAGAGAATGCCTCACTTTGGAATACGTAACCTGCTCACTCTCCAAAACGCGATTACCAGGAATCGCGGTAACACCAAAACAAACAAGCATTGCCCGCCCACATTTTCTGGGATGCCGAGAAACTCGCGCAGATAAGACCTGGTTTCTCGGCCGGGCAAAGAGCCTCAGCAGCTCTTAACTCGCAGCTGTTATAGAAGCTGTGGCCTTGCGGTCACGCTGCCACTTTGCCAGACGCATGATGGCATACAAGACCCCCAGCGACGTATAGACTACAAGCGAGATCGCATGACCTTGCGAAATGGCTGACCCCTGAAAGAGCGGGCGGGCCAGGACAAATATAATATGCAAATATAACAGGGCAACAAGCACATATGCCCAGCGCTGGAGATGCTTCCAGCTTTTTGCCGACATATGGGTTCTTAAGTACTTGATTGAGGTAATGGTAAGCGGTACATACAAAAGTGTGAGAACAATGCTCACCACAAGGGATGTTCCCAGCCACCCGTCGCGCGAGAGATAAGCAAAGAAGTTGGGGAGATAAATGGGCAGGTAGTACCACGCGTGCGCGTTCATTAAGATGAACGAGAGAATCGACAGCTCAGCCCTGATGGGTTGCAGGTGCCTTCTTATGGGCGAATGCGCATCAAAGCAGCCCGTGAACATGACAATCGCCAAAAGCCAGCAAGACAGCCAGCCCTTTTGGAGCATCGCCAGCCAAATCTGAATGCCGGGGATATACATCTTAGAGAAGTGGTACCAAAGATAAAGCACGGTTACAATGCTTGCGATAAGATAAAACACCCAGGCATGCTTATGCAGAGGCTTGGCAAGCGGTCCGGCAATAATAAGCGCTATAGCAAGACTCAGCAGGACCGAAATTACTCCTTGAACCAATGTCATAGTAAACTCCTCGGGACGCAGAATGATGCTATTGCTCCTGGTTACCCCCTTGCAATAGCATCAAACCTGCGTACCTTGTCTCTCTCCCAAACAGGATTAAACCTGCTCCCTGTGCTCTCATACTTCAGAATATAACAGCCTTCTTATAGTAATACTCATAGGAATAAGTAACAAGGTTTATTAACTATAAGGAATCATTAAGGCACCTATAATATTTCCATATATAGGTATCAAGAGGTATCGGTTCCTTCGTTCTTTTATCTCTCACCCAAACCCTTTTATCTCTTACCTGAACCCTTTTATCGCTGAACAGGAGTTGCCCTGGCATGAACTTGACCATTTGCACATCCCGTTGGCACAATCTTGAGCATATGCACATCCCGTTGGAACAATCTTGAGCATATGCGCATTTAAAAGGGGTTGATAGCAAGGGTTTCTCCGCCCGGAAACAAAATTATCTGGTGTTTTAATGAGCTGCCGAGAAGCCCTTGCAGCTATCCATGTACAAACGGTCAAAAACGTGGCAACGGGATGTACAAACGGTCAAGATCGTGGCAACGGGATGTACAAACGGTCAAGATCGTGACAGAGAAGTGCGCAAATGGGCAAGTTCACGTCAGAGCAGCTCTTGTGAAGTGAGATCTATCAATCTTTCGAGCAAAGCCTGCACCTTGGGTTTCCCATAAATTATGTTTTTGGTTTTTTAAGTAAATCCATAATCTATGTTTTCATGTATGAGAGTTTTCTCAACAATAGCCATAAATTATGTCATGCGTTTTACCAAGTCATGGCATTATATGCAACGTCGTCAAAACAAATGCCCCATGCATTTGTGTGTTATCGATCAGAAAGGGAACTATTATGGAACTGAACCGCAGAGATTTCTTGAAGGCCGCCGGCGCTACCGCTGCTGCAACCGCTGTTGCTGCCAATGTGGCTCTTGCTGATGAAGCCGCCGCTTTTGAGTATCCCAAAGGTTTAATTGCTGCCGACTTTGAGGCTTCTGTTGTTGAGCTTGAGCCTATTACTGAGTTTGCAGATGAGGTTTCTGTTGACGTTGTTGTTGTTGGCGCCGGTACCGCAGGTGTTCCTGCTGTTTGGGGCGCTCTGGGAGAGGGCGCTTCTGTTGCTTGCCTGCAGAAGGAATCCATTGTTATGGCAAACGGCAACGGCGACTCGGGCGTTATTCTCGAAGAGAGCACCGAGGTTGGTCTTCTTCAGTACAAGCAGGCATGGCGTAAGGCCGGCGGTTACCGCATGAATCCTGCTCTTCTCGACAACTTTGTATACCATTCAGGCGAAACCCAGATGTGGCTCCTTGGCAAGGCTGAGGAAGTTGGCTTCCCGCCCGCATCTTGCTCACACACCGTTAACGAGTATGACGATCAACCTCGCAGCCGTAGTTCTCAGCTCTTACGGCCCCAAGCCTCTCAACCACACCGAGATTATGACCAGGCTTGCAAACGCGGCTGAGGCTGAAGGCGCACAGTTCTTCTATGACACCCCGGCTGTCCAGCTCATTCAGGACGAGAGCGGCGCTGTTAAGGGCGTTATTGGTAAGAATGAGAGCGGTTACATCAAGTTCAACGCTGCCAAGGCTGTTATCATCGCTGCCGGCGACTATCAGAACAATGAGAGCCTCGTAGAGCGCTATTCGCCCGATGTAGTTCCCTTCCAGCGCAAGCAGTTCAACCGCACCGCTGACGGTATCCTTCTGTGCATCCTGGCCGGCGGCCGCTTTGTTCCGGTAAACCATGCCAAGACCATGCACGACATGGACGCTGCTCCTATGTTTATGACCAGCTATCCCTTCATGGCTCTCAATGACGAGGGCAAGCGCTTCATGAACGAAGAGATCCCCATGGAGTCCTGGGACCTCTCACTCATTTGGAACAAGAACGCCGAGGACCGCGGTCACTTCTTCCGCATCTTCGACAACGAGTTCCAGGCCAAGTACAACGCCCGTACCTCCATTGCTTCTCTCGAGAATTACATCCCTGATTACCTCGAGAATCCCACCGGTGTATATCCGGGTCTTGTTGACACCCATCGTGCCGACACCCTCGAAGAACTCGCTGAGATCCTTGGCATTCCGGCCGAGAACCTCATCGCAAGCGTTGAGGCTTGGAACCAGCACTGCGCCGACGGCCTTGACACCGAGTTTGGTGTAGCCAAGGACAAGATGATCCCCATCGACACACCTCCTTACTGGGGCATCCGTCAGTGGATTCGCTGCAGCGCCATTAACGCCGGTGTTGAGGTTGACGGTTGCTGCCGTGTTCTCGACGCCAACGACGAGCCCATCCCCGGCCTCTACTCAGTAGGCTCCGGCGCAGGCAACATCTGCGGTGGCCTCGAGTGGAACCTCTATCAGGGCGGTCTCTGCTGCGGTTCATACATCACCATGGGCCGTTATGCCGGTATCCATGCTGCCACCGGTGGTTTGGAGCCCAGCAATCCTGCCAAGTATGACGAGATCAAGAAGTTCTGGGTTAAATAAACCAGCCCTAAGACCTTAAGATTCGTTAAGTAAAAGCCCCGCCCTCTTCTGAACAGGAGGGCGGGGCTTTTTGATGGCACAGATCCTCATTTACGGGAGGATTGGTGGCAGAGATCCCCGTTTACGTGAGTCGCTCCGGCACAAACTTGACCACCTGCACAATCCGTTGGCACGAACTTGAGCGTTTGCACATCCTGTTGACACGAACTTGACGAGATGCACAAAACCATTCGCAAGGGTTTCTCCGCGGTTTTATCAAAACACCAGTTCATGAGACGTTTTGTTTGAGAAGCCCTTGCTACTTATCCTTTTATACCGCGCAAACGGTCAAAAGTGAGCCAACGGGTTGTACAGATGGTCAAATTTGTGGCGGAGCGACTCTCGTAAACGAGGATCTCTGCCACCAATCCTCCCGTAAATGGGGATCTCTGCCAGCAATCCTCACGTAGACGGGGATCTCTGCCACCAATCCTCCCGTGAACCAAGATCTCTGGCACCAAGTCATGGTGGGTTTTGAGTTTGCGAGCAGATTTTGAGTAAGAAAAGCTCCAAGACGGGCGGATGTATTGTGATAAACGGTAGCGCGTAATAGCTGTTTATCACATCAGTGAAACCGTTTGTCAATGGAGAGGTGGAATCATTGTTTTTGGCATATTGTACCTTTAAGAAATAAGTTATATCATTTTAACTACCCGGGAAGGACAATCTTCCTTGGTGACACATAGTGAACTATCCACGGAACAGAAAGGAAAAGTTCAATGGAACTGGCAAGACGAGATTTTGTGAAAGGCGCAGCCGCAAGCGCTGCCGGGATGGCTGCTTTGAGCGTAGCTCCTGCTCTGGCTGAAGAAGAGAAGGCAATGCCTGCAGCTAAGAGATGGAGCTGGGAAGAGCCTCCCGCACCTATTGATGACAGCGAGATCATAGAAACCATCGAGGTTGAGGTTGCTGTTTTAGGCGCCGGTACCTCTGGCGTGGCAGCCGCCTGCTCATGCGCGGAGAATGGGCTTCAGGTTGCTGTTTTTGAGAAGACCACGCAAGCAAACGGCCGTGGCGGCGGCGTTGGCGCCTGCAACTCCCGTCTGAACAAGCAACTGGGATATGAGATTGAGCCTGTAGCGGCACAGTATCGTTGGAACCGTACCTGCGGCAACCGCAATAATGAAGCCCTGGTCAAGATGTGGTTCGACAATACCGGCCCCGCTATGGACTGGTTGCTCGACAAAGCAGACAAGAGGGGTTGCACGTATAATCTCTATGCCGGCTATTCTTTAAGCCGCATCGCTCCTGAAGAGCCTGATTTCCACACCTTTGGCATCGGCGATTTTGAGATTCCGGATGGCGTAGCTGGCTTTGTGCCCTGCGCACTTATGTTTGCAGACTGCCTGGATATGGGTGTTCCTTTCTACTTTGAGCACAGAGCAGAGCAGCTCATCAAGGAAGGCGACCGTGTTGTGGGCGCCATTGTATCTTGCGCAGACGGCTATAAAAAGGTTCTCGCTTCCAAGGCCGTAATTCTTGCCACCGGCGATATCCATGAAGACCCCGAGATGATGGATGCATATTGCGAGCCTATGATGAAGGGTGTCCTGAGAGATGAATACACCCCGGCCGGCGCCGCTACCGGTGACGGACAGAAGATGGGTATGTGGGCAGGCGCTGTTATGCAGGATGCTCCTCTCCCCATCGCTCTTCATCCCCAAGCGTGTGCATGGTTCCATGGCCCGTTCCTGTTTGTTAATAAGAACGGCAAGCGCTTCTTTAATGAGGCAAACTGGGTACAGGCAAAGTCCCTGCAAATGCTCAGGCAGCCCGGTTGCTATGCTTACTCAATTTTTGATTCTAACTATGGCAGAGATACTAAGGACAGCTTGAATTACGGCGGCGGTATGTTCTGGGATTCCATGAGCAGAAATGTTGGCCAGGAATTTGATCCTTCCATGATTGACTGGGCCATCAATATGTCCATTGGCAGGAACGGCTTCAAGGCAGATACGCTTGAAGAGCTGGCTGACATGCTGGAAGAAGCAGGCGAAGTAAACAAAGAGAACATGCTTGCGTCGGTAGAGCGCTATAACGAGCTCTGCGAGAAGGGCGTGGACGATGACTTCGCGAAGGAGCCTGAGTTCCTGTATCCCATCAAGGAAGGTCCATTCTACGCTCTCAAGGCCGGCCCTGCCATCCTCGTTGTTGTGGGTGGTTTGAGGGTCAACACTGATCTTCAGTGCATCGACAAAGATGAGAATCCAATCCCTGGCCTGTATGCGGTTGGCAATGCCTCCGGCGATCTGTATGCGGTTGACTATCCCATCAATATGCCCGGTAACTCCCATGGCCGTTGCCTCGCCTGGGGCTGGCTCGTTGGACAGAAGATTGCAGCTTTAGAGTAAGACATATTGTGTGAATCTGCCTAAAGGATAGCGCTTTTGGCAGATTCACCTATAAAAGGAAATGCCGAGAAACTCATCAAAGGGTTTCTCGGCATTTTTCGAAACCAGCCAGAGAGCTTGGGCTTTTGGTAGGTTATTTGGTATCAGCTTTACGAGAAGCCCGGTGCGGAAAGGCCGTACGCCGGGTTCTGCAGAGGGGCTGGCCTTATAAGGAACCAGTCTGCCTGGCCACTCAGTAAGGCAGGCTTAAGAGTTTTTGAGAAGCTCTTGCGTTAGCAACGCTCCAATGCGGGCAAACGTCTTGTACTCTATGCCGTATGAGTGCTTTGTTGCTTGTTCTATTGATGCGGCCATGAAGTCTGAGAACCAGTTTGCGACATGTTTTTGGGTAAAGATGTCTATGTGCTTTTGCCATTCCGTGGCTTGGTCTGTATTGTTTTCTTGAATCGCCTGGGCCAGACTGCCGTACAAAAATGACAGGTAGCTAAACTCGTTCCAAATACTGTCGATTGGGTCAGTGCGTGCATATTCATAGGCAACACCGGCATCGCGCATGAGCGCCTCAATGTCCAAAGCGATTTGCGTTCTGAAGAGCGACGGTTTGGCAGTAGGGTCAAGGCGCATGGTGTGAAACGGAGATTCATACGGCCAAACCGGAACATCAAGGCCGGGCGCCAAATACAAAATAGAGTTGCCCTTTTTCAGCGCATCCAGCAGCTCCTGTACCTCACGCTCTTTAAACGGCTCGAGTTCTGACGCAAGAGAATCAAGAGTTTCCCGGCTCGCCCCCATGTCTGCAAAGCAGCCTGTGCAGTCAGAAGCATAAGACCCGTCAACCAGGGCATTTGCGAGTTCAGGGGTAGGAAAACAAAAGGTTGCCGCCAGCAATTCGCATGCATCGGCAAGACCAATACACCTATGCAGTTTCTGGGATAGATCAGTACAAGCAGCAACCATGTGCATTCTCCTTGGTAAAGGCCAAAAGGGAATGTGACAGAGGACAGGTCAATGTGTCACCGTTCTCTGCCACATTTCAAAGACAGTAAGAACCAGTATAAAGCACTTGCTCCTTTATACTGGTCCTCATAATGTTTAACGCAGATAATAAACGTTGGGTGAGGTGCCGGCTTCCTCATGGAGTTTCTCGACTACGCGGCCCTCAATTGCCTTGCTGATGTCGCTCTCGGGATCATCAAGGTCTCCCCAGTAACGTGCGCGGCCCGGGCAGAGCTGCATGCATGCGGGAACCTCGCCACGGTCAATGAGATTGAAGCAGAAGTTGCACTTCTCAACGGTTCCGCCAATGTGCTTGGGTGCGTCATACTCGCCCACAACAACATCCAGGTAATAACCGGGATCGCTAGAAAGATGCGTGCGGACACCCTCGTAGGGGCAGGCTGCGATGCACGAATCGCAACCAATGCAGAGCTCGCTGTCAACCCAGACAATGCCGTCTTCGCGCTTTTGGGTAGCGCCGGTGGGGCATACGGCCAGGCATGCGGGGTTATCGCAATGCTGGCATCCAATGGGCCTGAACTCAAGCTTTACGTTGTTGGGGTACGAACCCTGAGCGCAGTCAATTTTTGATTCGCCCTCATTGGTAAGAACCCTGTTGTATACGAGTTCTTTGGGAAGATTGTTTGCAATCTTGCATGCCGCTGCGCAGGTTTGGCATCCAAAGCAACGGTTTAAATCTATTGCCATACCATAACGTGCCATTGCTTATCACACTCCTCTTTATGCCTTTTCGATGCCAACAGCTACGTCGTTAAACGCCAGGTTAGCGGCGCATTGGTTAAACTCGGTTGAAGGCAGGCTTGAATAATGTCCGTCTATAAACTCGTCTTCCTGGAAGCTTCGCGGAGAAGATACCATGCCCTGAGGCAGGCCGTCATGGATGTTGACCTTCATAACAACATAGCCACGGTCGTTAAAGATGCGCGCAGCATCTCCCTCTTTGAGGCCGAGCGCCTCGGCATCTGCGGAGCACATACGTACAACGGGTTCGGGCTCGTATTCCTTCATGAGCTCGCAGTCGGCCCACTGGGAGTGCGTACGGGTGCGCATATGGTCGCTGAACATATGGAACGGATACTTCTTGAGAAGCTCGCTGTGCTCGCCAACCTCGCCGGGCTCCTCCCAGTAAACCATACGCTCTTTCTTATCGTCAAACTCCTGGCCAAGATCCCAGCCGCGGGAGATAACGGTGTCATAGTACATACCTGCACGGCCGGTCTCGGTTGCCATTGCGGAGATTACAAAGTCATCATCAGCATAGTACTTAAAGATCTTCTGCTCTTTGAGTGACTCATAGGTAATGCCGAGTGAACGGGCAAGGTCAGTATCAATGGTGGACCTCAGGAAGTCTTCCTTTGAAGGCCACTTGTCGCCAAGGCCGAGGCCGTTTGCAACCGCGCCCCAAATCTCATAGTCGGGCTTTGACTCGCCGAGCGGCTCGATGGCCTTGTCGGTCCAGGTAATATAGGTGTGTGTACCAAATGCGGTAAAGATGTCGTCAGATTCAAACCACATTGATGCCGGCAAAACGAGGTCTGCATGAGCTGCGGTCTCGGTCATATAGATGTCGGAAACGGCGATGAAGTCAAGCTTATCCATCCAGGTAAGCGTGTAGTTGCGGTCGCCAAGCGTGCAGAGGGGGTTCACATGGCTAATCCAGGTACCCTTGATGGTAATGGGAACGCCGCCATGCATGCCGGTCTCGAGCGTGTCGAGAATAACGTTGTCGTTTACGGTGCGGCCGGCGCCTACTCCATCTAAGGGATAGCAGGACAGAGCGTTGAGGATGCCGGCACCAGGAGCGGTGAACTGCGGGTAACCAATGCCGCCGCCGGGCTTGCAGATGTTGTCGGTAACGGCGGCGAGGAGGAACATGGGCCATGTGCTGTACTGGCCGTTGAAGTAGTGGTCAGGACCCATCATTGAGATGGTGCAAACGGGACCGTCCTCAACGTAGGTACGGGCGAGTTCCATAATCTGGTCTTCAGTCACGCGGCACATACGTGCAGCTTCAGCCACGGTATACGGAGCGATTTGCTCGAGCAAATTCTCAAAGGCGGTTTGAACCTTGATGCCGTTGATAGGGGCAACCTCACGGATTGCCGGATCCTGGGCGTCGGTATAGGCGACGGCGCTGTTGGTAGCGAGGTCCCATACTGCATACGGGCTTACGCCGGGTGTCTCGGCACCGGTAGCAGGATCGGTTACCATGGGAGGCTCAACGCCAAGGTCAACCATACGCAGGTACATACCGTCTTCTTTGATGAGGAACGGAGCCTGGGTCTTGTTCTTGAGAATGTCCTCGTTCCACCAGTTCATGTCATTAATGTAGTTAAGGCATGCCATGGCGAGAGGTCCGTCGTAGCCGGCGCGGACCGGAATGAACTCGTCTGCCTTCGCGGCGGTTGCATTGAACACCGGGTCAATCACAATAACGCGGGCACCCTTGTCCTTGGCCTCAAGAGTGAAGTGGAACATCTGCATGCCTGAGACCGAGGGGTTAGCGCCCCACACGATGATGGTCTTGGAGTTAAAGACGTCCTTTGCCTCATTCTGGGCAAAGCCGCCAACAGCGCGGGTCCAGCCAATAAAGGCTGCTGCGTCTACGTTAAAGCCCAAGGTAGAAGCACCGGTAATGTTGCGGAGCAGGTTGCAGGCGCCATAGTAGCCGCCCATACCGCTTGCGATGTGGTAGTTGCCCGAACCGGTCATAATGCTCATGGCCTCGGGGCCGTACTCGTCAGTGTATTCCTTCCACTTGGAGCAAAGCTCGTTAATGGCCTCGTCCCAGGTAATGCGCTCCCACTCGCCGCTTCCGCGCTCGCCAACACGACGCATGGGGTAACGCAGACGCTTGGCACCGTATACACGGCCAACCATGCCTACGCCCTTGGCGCAAATACGGTTGTACTGCGTGTCCGGGAAATCGCGTGCGGTGGTGCGAACAATCTGTCCGTCGCGCACATGGATGTTCATAAAGCATCCGCCCGAGCAGTTACCAGCGCATGTACCTGCAAAAATGGTATCGGGGCTTTTTGCTTCATCAGCCTGAGCGGCTGCGATAAGATTCTGCGTGTTGGGCAAGCAGGCAGCCAAGGCGCCGGCGGCAGATACAACCGCGGCTCCTTTAATGAAATTCCTACGTGAGAAACTATGCGTTTCAAAAGGCATATCTGTTTCCTCCCTCTCCTTTAAAATGGCATCTTAATGCATGGTCAAACCATTTTTCATTAAGATTCGCAACGTGGCTTGGAACCCCGGGTTATGAATGGTCCGGTACGCACGGTTGCAGCAGCTTTAACCTGCGCATCATGTCTCTCTCAAACAAGATGCGTCCCGCTGTTTTTCCTCCTCTCATTTTGCACCTGAAAAATTGCACAATAAGACATGGTTATAGTAATATCGTTATCATTCTGTTACAAGATTTACCAGCTATAAGGATTCATTAAGCCACCTATAACGTTTTGACATAAGCATTCAACATATTGCTCAATGATGCACACCCGAGATGTGTGCTTGTGCTCTCTCTGTACTTGAGCATTCTGATTAATTGTTTTGAATCTGTACGCTATACTATGCTATACATAATTAGGGGGAGGATGATATGAGCAGAGATATGCAAATGAATGTAAGGATAGACAGCTCTTTAAAATATCGAGGCGATGCCGTGCTGGCGAAAGCGGGCTATAGCCCTTCTGCTGCTGTGCGTGCGGTATGGCAGTTTGCAGCAGATAATGAGCGCAATCCGGCTTATGTTGGTAATGTTTTAAAGTTTAAACCTGAGCACTCAGGAACAGAAACTGCGTCCAGAGAGGTGCACCCATCCCAGCTCATTGAACAATTTCTTTCAAAGAGATTGGCTGGGACTGGTACCTCACTAATCAAAGAACTCTCCTATAAGGAATTACGTGATGAATACTATGACAGCCTTATCGAAGAGAGGCAGGCAACGTAATGAGCATCCAACCGTATACCATCCTCATAGATACCTGCGTTTGGCTGGACTATTATTTAACTGACAGGGCAGGTCACAAAGAAGCGTTTAATTTGATTGATGCGGCTTTCTTGAACAATGTGACATTGCTTTACGCGGTAACCACCGCAAAGGATTTGTTTTTCATGATTGATCGTCTTGTAAAGAAGCAGATCAGAGACAGCGGAGACGTAGTGAGTGATGCTGATGCTCAGTCAATTCAACAGCTTGCATGGGCTTGTATAGACCATCTCGAAGAGAATGCAACTGCTGTTGGTATGGACATGTCTGATGTCTGGCTGGCAAAGAAACTGCGCAGTATACATTCAGACTTAGAAGATAACCTGGTATTGGCAGCAGCGGAGCGCTCAAAAGCAGACCTTCTCGTTACAACCGACGAGTCTCTCCTTAAGCACTCCCCCGTATTGGCAAAAACTCCGTCCCAAGTCCAAGAGCTTCTCAATATATTAAAAGATAAATAAACGTGCACATTTGAGGTGTGCGCTCAAATGTGCACGAACCGGTATCAGCATGCGTGAGACGCCGGTTGTTTAGGCGTTGACACTCATAAGTAAACCACTTATGTAAACCACCATGTTACATTTTGCACGCCGGTTCTTCTTGTACAATTGGGGGCAAACACCATAGAATACCGGGTAGGTACAGAAAGGAGACCGTGATTACCATGAATGAGCTTGGTAGCAAGATAGCGAAAAAGAGAAAAGACCTTGGTCTTACCCAGACCGAATTTGCCGAGAAGATGTTTGTAACCAGGCAAACCGTATGCCGCTGGGAAGCAGGCACGGCTATGCCGGATATCGAGAAAATTGGAGAAATAGCTGATATCCTGGGCGTTAGCTGCGATTATCTGTTAAAAGACGACGTTGTCGAGGAACAACCGTCTGTAGAAAGAGGCGTGAGCAGGCTTTTGAAATCAGCAGCGGGAAAGAGAGTAAAACTGGCCTTTTTTGATGAGGAAGCAGATATTGATCTCTACAACACTGATTGCCGCGTTATTGATTTTGAGGGCAACTGGATGAAAGTCTCTGCCGAGCTGAAAAAGGGTCATATTGAAAAACTGATCCCGGTGTCTTCCGTGCGTTCAATAGAAATTCTCAAGGAGGAAGACTGATGGAGTATATTGGAATTGTATTCGGTATTTTTGGCCTGTTCGCATATCTCCAGGTCTGTTCTTTAAAACACCGGGTGGAGTCTTTGGAAGAACAGCTTACAAAAACAAAGGGAACGCCACTGTATGAGGACCGTAGGGCTTTGTTGCAGGCTGCCAAATCTTACATAGGAAAACAAGTTGAACTCGACTTAAAAGAAGACCATGAAGACGTTGATGTTGTTATGTACGGAAACACAAAGCACGGTTCCAATACCATCCTTGACGTAGATGAAGACTGGATGCTCGTGCAAATTGAAGGCCCCAAGGGGACCAAAAACAAGCTTATCAGAATGGAATCAATTCAAAGAATCAGCCTGATCCGGGACTGATGACAACTGTATAGTGTTGGTCAAAATCGAGGCCTTTGAGAGATATCCGGCATCCTTTTAAGATAACCGGTTTGTCTTATTAGCAAAAAGTATGTGCACTAAATGTGAATCACCGATGTGGAACACGGGCATTGCTTTTTGAGATAAGCGGCATTCTGACAATAGGGTATATTTTGAATGAGTTTTGACATTTCGTTATATGATGCGATTTGTATTACGAATGCACATAGTAATGAGTTAGCCATATAATACTATTATGAACACGTGTTTTTCTTTAAAGTATCAAATGACAGCAAAGTAGTTCTAAAAGTAACGGGAAGATAAACGCTCGCTAAGGTTTTGTTTTCTCCTCAAAAGACAAAGTATCAAATCATTAGTAAACCAATAGTTTACTATTTATAACATATAGTTTACCATTGGTTCATAGATGGATCACCAACGTAATTGATATAGTTCCCGCCGTACGAGAACCCCGAGTTCATGGATAGTGCAAACTGCTGTTATGGAAAGAACCATACAGACATGTAGTCTTGTGTCCCGTCCAAGCGCTCTGTGTTTTAGCGGGTTGAACATGCCCGCTCGTACAGGTTTTGTTGTAATCGATTATTAATGGAGGATTCAACATGTTAAAGGGTCTATCAAGGCGAAGCTTTATTACCCGTGCTGCTGCAACTGCCGCTATGGCCAGTATGGGTATGGAAGCACTCTCTTTTGCTTCTGAGGTAGAAGAAGCATTGGAGTACCAAGCCACAAACACATTAGTGGAGGGCTTGGATTGCCTGATTGTCGCAGAAGTCGACGGAGCTAAGTATGCACTGGCCTATGACGAAGAACTGACTTCTGTATGTGTTACCGAGGAAGACGGAATCATAACACTCGAAGACAAAAAAGCCGTGTGGATACCTCGAGAAGAAGATACTATTGAAAGCGCCGGTACTCCCGGAAAGTTCATTTTCTTCGGAAGCCACGGGTTTATGATTTACACAGGCGGCAGAACCTTTGAGTATGACCCAGAGACAAAAACCATTCTCATGCACAAGATGTATTACCTCACCTTTGACCCTGAGACGGGACTCTTTGACGAGAGCGAAGATGAGGCTGATGCAGCACAGATAACCATTTATGAGCCTATCCCGTATTTACCAAAGCAGATGCTTTTGAAGAGGATAACCAGTACGTCGTAGTTACTGAGATCGGCGGAGTAAATTACGCGCTGAGCTATGATGAGGACGGATTAGGTTCTCGCACGGTAACTATTGAAGATGATGCCATCATAAGTCCCGAGAAATATGCCGTTTGGACAGCAAGGGAAGAGGACACTGTTGAGAACGCCGGTATTCCCGGAAAGTTCATTTTCTCAGGAAGCCACGGGTTTATGACCTTCTCGGGCGGCAGAACCTTTGAGTATGATGCAGAGACAAAAACCATCCTCATGCACAAAATGTATTATCTTACCTTTGATCCCGAGACGGGACTCTTTGGCGAGAGCGAAGATGAGGCTGATGCAGCAGAGATCATCTTGTTTGAAAGGGAAATGCCTAAGACCGTCAAGGAAGAGAAGTTTGTTCCCAACGGCAGCGATCTCCCCACGGTCGTGAGAGACGCAGTTAAGAATGCCGATGGTTCCATTACCATGATGTTCGCCTCCGACATTCACTACAGCACAAACTTTGACCAGTGCAACCTGCAGGTATGGTATGACAACGTGCAAAAACAGATAGGTTATATTGATGTCTTTGGTTCTTGCGGTGACATGGGCAGCGCCCATTCCAGAACGGCAGAGGCATATTGGAACAATGCCAAGTTTATTCTTGACTATGTAGACAGTAAGGTAGAAGCCAGAGAGATAGGCACCGCGATCTATACCTTTGGTAACCATGAATGGTACCCTTCTGCAGGCGGCGATTTTATGAACAATTATGAGCTTGACACCGCAAAGCGGTTGTTCCGCCTGGGTGAGGCAATGAGAACGGATGATTATATCATCTATTGCCTGGGTGCCGGCGCTATTTCAGCAAGGTTCAGCCAGGGATACAGCGAAGAAGATATTGCCACGGTGGACGAGTATCTGAGCACGGCGCCAAAAGATATCCCGATTTTTATTCTGACTCACTTCCCGGTTCACTTCTGGGGCGACCGTGTTGAACAGAACGCCGAGAAACTCCTCGATGTCTTTAACAAGTATCCGAACATTGTTGTTCTGTGGGGTCACAACCACACCGACTTTGACGAGAACTACGACATGGTACACCGTCCGGGCGATATCATTACCATAGATAACCATGGTACTGAACGCCAGATCAACTTTGTATACCTTTCTGCCGGATGCATGGCTGACTATGAGTATGACAATCCGGGCGGCGGCAGCGCATGGGTACAGGGTAAGGGCCTTGTTATAACAATCGAAGCCGATAAGACCCTGGTATGCAATTACTTTGATATGGAAGGCAACCTGATGAGCGAATACGGTCCGTATCTCGTCAAGTTCCGCGAGGGTGTTGACTACACGGCTATCAAGCGCGAGTATGTTGATTACGGTCAGAGCGCAACGGCTCCCGAGCCTCCCGAGATCGAAAACTATGAGTATACCGGCTGGGACAACGACTATAGCTATATTACGAGGCATCTTGTTGTTACCGCCCAGTACGAGGGAGGAGAAGAGGAAGAGGAGACAGAAGAATAACGCGGGCGCTATGCTCGCCTGACCGGGAACCCGAGAGCAACTTTCCAAGTGAGAGGCAGAAGAGTTTTTCTCGGCATATTGTACCTTTAAGAAAATAGTTATATCATTATAACTACCGGGGAGGGCAATCCTCCCCGGTAACACATTGTGAACTATCCACGGAACAGAAAGGAAAAGTTCAATGGAACTGGCAAGACGAGATTTTGTGAAAGGCGCAGCAGCAAGCGCTGCCGGAATGGCTGCTTTGAGCGTAGCCCCTGCTCTGGCAGAAGAAGAGAAGGCCGCTCCTGCAGCTAAGAGATGGAGCTGGGAAGAGCCTCCCGCACCAATTGATGACAGCCAGATTGTAGAGACCATCGAGGTCGAAGTCGCCGTTTTAGGCGCCGGTACTTCTGGCGTAGCAGCTGCCTGCTCCTGCGCAGAGAATGGGCTTCAGGTTGCTGTTTTTGAGAAGACCACGCAAGCAAACGGCCGTGGCGGCGGCGTTGGCGCCTGCAACTCCCGTTTGAACAAGCAACTGGGATATGAGATTGAGCCTGTAGCAGCGCAGTATCGCTGGAACCGTACCTGTGGCAACCGCAATAACGAAGCCCTGGTCAAGATGTGGTTCGACAGTACCGGCCCTGCTATGGACTGGCTGTTGGATAAGGCAGACAAGAGGGGCGCTACATACAATATCTATGCCGGTTATTCCGCAAGCCGCATTGCTCCGGAAGAGCCGGACTTCCACACCTTTGGCGCCGGCAACTTTGAGATTCCTGACGGCGTAAGCGGCTTTATGCCTACCGCCCTTATGTTTGCTGATTGCCTGGATATGGGTGTTCCGTTCTACTTTGAGCATAGAGCAGAGCAGCTTATCAAGGAAGGCGACCGCGTTGTTGGCGCTATTGTCTCTTCTGCAGACGGCTACAAGAAGGTCCTGGCTTCAAAGGCCGTTATTCTCGCCACCGGCGATATCCATCAGGATCCCGAGATGATGGACGCATACTGCGAGCCCATGATGAAGGGTGTTCTGAGGGATGAATACACTCCGGCCGGCGCCGCTACCGGTGATGGCCAGAAGATGGGCATGTGGGTAGGCGCTGTAATGCAGGATGGTCCGCTTCCCATCGCTTTGCATCCCCAAGCCTGCGCATGGTTCCATGGTCCGTTCCTGTTCCTCAACAAGAACGGCAAGCGCTTCTTTAACGAGGCCAACTGGGTTCAGGCGAAGTCCCTGCAAATGCTGAAGCAGCCCGGTTGCTATGCTTACTCCATTTTTGACTCCAACTATGGCGAAGATACCAAGGACAGCCTTAATTACGGCGGCGGTATGTTCTGGGATTCCATGAGCAGAAACGTTGGCCAGGAATTTGACCACTCCATGATTGACTGGGCTGTTAACATGGCTGTTGGCGGCGGTAACGGCTTTAAGGCAGATACGCTTGAAGAGCTTGCTGACATGCTGGAAGAAGCAGGCCAAGTAAACAAAGAGAACATGCTCGCCTCGGTTGAGCGTTACAACGAGCTCTGCGAGAAGGGCGTGGACGATGACTTCGCAAAGGAGCCCGAGTTCCTGTATCCCATCAAGGAAGGTCCATTCTACGCTCTCAAGGCCGGCCCTGCCATCCTCGTTGTTGTAGGCGGTCTGAGGGTCAACACTGATCTTCAGTGCATCGACAAAGACGAGAACCCAATCCCCGGCCTGTATGCGGTAGGCAATGCTTCTGGCGATCTGTATGCAGTTGACTATCCCATCAATATGCCCGGTAACTCCCATGGCCGTTGCCTCGCCTGGGGCTGGCTCGTTGGCCAAAAGATCGCAGCTTTAGAGTAAGACACGCAGTGTGAATCTGCCAAAAGGCCAGCGCCTTAGGCAGATTCTCATATAACAGTAAATGCCGAGAAACCCGCGCGGGCTTCTCGGCATGTAAAAAACCTGCCAAAACTCAGGCTTTTGGCAGGTTTTTGGTATATGAGATCCCGGCGAGACATCTGTTTAGAGTATCACGCCGGGGTGCACATGAAAGGGTTACTTGTCGATGCCCAGCGCTCTCCATGCAGCGACACGGGCGGTTACAAAGGCACGGCCAATGCTCATGCATGGGGTGGACATGCTTTGGTACACGCCGCCAAAGAAGTTGCCCGAGCTGTTGCCGCAGGCAAAGAGGCCGGGGATAGGCTCGTTGTCAGCGTTGAGAACATGCAGGTTACCGTCGATCTCCAAGCCGGAGAGCGAGGTGAGGCAGGTAGCCTGACGCGGGATTGCGTAGAACGGAGGCTTCTGAATCTTCTTGACCTTGTAGGCAAGCTTGCCAAAGTCAGGCTCGTACTCGGCGTCGATGTCGGCGAGCTCGTTATAGCGCTCAACGGTTGCCACAAAGTTCTCTACAGGCACCTCAATCATCTCGGCCAGTTGCTCAATGGTGTCGGCGCAGTAGATATCACCGTTTGCAACGCCATCGGGAACCAGGGTCTCCCACTTGCCGTACTGGGTCATACCCTTGCCAATGTTGGGGAGATCCTCAAGATAATTGTCATCGAAGATCTGATAGTGCATGCAACCGGGCTGGCGAATGTCTTGAGCCCAGACGGAGTCATAGCAAACATCCTCGTTCGAGAAGCGCTTGCCCAGCTTGTTGACGCGCAGCCACGGGATTGTGGTGCCCTTTTGGGTGGGAACCAGGATACCCGGGTCATAATGGATGTTGGAGCAGTGGGGGAGACGCTGGATGCGTCCGCCTGCCCAGATGGCCATCAGAATGCCGTCTCCCTGGGTGAGTTCGGGACGTGAGTAGCCCACGCCGAGACCTATTGCCTGGCCGAGAAAATCTTCACGCATTTTGGCGTTGCCCTCATAACCACCAGCGGCGATGATGACGCCCTTTGTGGCGTTGCAGAGGATGTAGTTGCCATCAGGATTCTTGGCGATAACGCCGGTCACGCGGCCGGACTCGTCCTGGCGCAGCTGAACAGCAGGAGTCTCGTACTTGACGTCTACAAGACCCGTAGCAACGGCTTCGTCAACAAGAGCTGTGCAGATGGCCATGATATTGCCCGTACCGACCTTTGTGCCGCGGGGCAGGTGGGGAACGGGATAGTTGCGGTTCCAAGGCTCGGAGAACTCTGAACCACCGTCAATAAGGAAGGGGCCGTACTCGGAATCTTCGAACTTGTCAACAAGCCAGTCGCCCATCTCAGCGCCGTAGTCTGCCCAGAGTTTGAGAACCTCCCACTTGCCCAAGTTTGCACCGGCCTCACGTGCGATGTCGCCAAGGACCTTCCAGGGATCAGGTGTCTCGATGCCCTTCTCGGCCTGAATCTTGGTGCCGCAGGCTGCAAAGCCGGAGCCGTGAGTGAAGACGCACTCGGCCTTTTGGAGTACTATGACGCTCGCGCCGTTCTCAGCCGCGGTGGCACAGGCAACTGAGCCGGATGCACCGGCGCCAATGATAACAAGTTCAGCCTCGAATGTCTCAGAAATCTGATCATCACCAATTGGCTCGGGAGCGGCCATGTAGTCCTTGGGAGCCGGGATCTGCTCGGCTAAAGCGGGGGCCACTGCACCTCCAAGCATCATTGCTCCGCCCATAACAGCGCTGCCCTGAATGAAGGATCGACGATCGAGTTTCATAGCATTCCCTTTCTCATACTGCGAACTTTTACCAGGCCATGTAGCCTGAACGCCGAGACCATGGCCAAACCGTAAGGTTTAACCATGACTAAAAGAACACTTAAAGATAGTAACACTTGAACAACTGAAACACAATGTTAGTAAGGAACTTATACCCTCAACTGTATGATATAGCCGGACAGATCACCCTAGCTGCTTCAAATACAAGGATACGGTTGCTTATTTCCCTTGCTGAGAAGCCCTTGCCTTATGAGACAAGTTATTTACCTGCGGATATTAAAAGATATGGTAATGTCGAACCAGATTTGAGAAACCGTATCCTTGTATTTGAAGCAGAAAGCAGTTTCCGAGCAACCGTATCCTTGTATCTTAAGCAGTCGGAGAGTATTCACGAGTCCAAACAGGTATTGTATCCCAACTCTTACTACCCCTGTGAATAGAAGCTCTCTGTCAACACGTATCACGAGGACGGTTCTTGTGAGACGTATCCAGGTAAGTCACACTTATCTGTAATTTGTAGCGTGATTGACAATGATCCTATTTAGTACTACTCTATAATCAGATAATAGTCATATTATTGGCAGAGTATGAGGAGAACTCTATGGCAATTATATTTCCCATTACCGCTCTTTCAAAAGAGCCACAAACTATAAAAGATGAAGCGCTTAATAACATAGTGCATATTACAGAAAACGGCCGAGGCGCTTGGATTTTTACTTCAGAGAAAGCTTTTGAAGACCGTATTGCACAAGAACGTGCAGAAGCGGCTCAGGAAGCTCAGCTTGCTTTTATACTTGACCGTGCCAAACATGATATTGAAACAGGACATTATGTAACATCAAGAAAAGAGATGTTTGAAGAGGTTGAACGCAGAAAGGCTGCCTCATGCGCAGTATAAAATACAGCGATGGTTTTATTGCTGATGTAGCAGCCTTTGAAGAGCAGCTTGACCTTGATCTTTTAGACCGAGTGCTAGAAGGTATAGAAACATTCCCCTCTCATGGTTCACCATGCATTCGATTTTCTTTATCCAATCGTTTTGGTTCAAATGCCAGAAAAGTCCCTATTGGCGTGTTCTTGATAATATACACCTACGATGACGAATCCGACGAAGTAATATTTGCAGGCATTATTCCTCAAAGAGCTGTTGTATAAGATTATACGTATCACAAGCGTATCACGAAGGATATGCAATGGCACAATGTCGGCTTTGGACTTTTTGAGCAGGTGCGGCAAACTTAATAGCCGGCAGAGAGCATCCAAGCTATCATTTTTGCGGCATATATACAGACAGAAAGGTATTGGCGTGATACACGAACAATTGGAAGCAGAGTTTGCAGACTTGCTTGATAAGGGATATCACTGTTCGCAATGCCTCGCATTATTCTGGCACGAGATGCTTGGTATGTCTGAAGATGCAGCTGCCAGGATGGTATCTGCCCTTGGATTAGGAATAAATCATGGCGATACCTGCGGGGCAATTGCGGTATCTGCTTTGGTATTAGGTCAGGCGCTCGGGTTTTCTTCTCCGCTTGACGACTCTTGTGACGGAAGAGCCGAATCTGCTGCTAAGGAACTTCACCGTCTGTTTTCAGAAAGAAACGGTTCAACATTATGCCGGGAACTTTTGCTTGGCGGTTATGACGCAGCCAAAGAAAACCCTCAAGAAACAGTTCCTGCTGGGATAGACCCTTGGGGGCGTTGTGCCACCTATTGTGCTGATGCGACAGAAATAGCGGAGGCTCTGCTCAAAGAGTACGAATACGAGGCTCCCGAACCGCTTAATGATGCTTCTGCAGAACCGGAACCTGCAGAGGAGCCAACCCCATCCCATGAACTCTCGGCAGCATCAGTGGCATTAGGAATCGGTGCTCTTGCAACGCTTACCTACGAACGCCGCCGTGCAGAAAACGAACATCTTCGATAGCACAGAAGCTCCCCAACAGATTGCCCTGAAACCGCTTTCGTGCATGAAAAACTTCCTTTTATGACTACTCAAACGCATTTGAGTAGTCATTCGGAGAGCTGTGTGATTTCATGCCGAGAAGAAAGCGCAGGTCAGAAGCACGGGCTTCTCGGCATGAGGAGCTCAATGAAGAGAAAATGACAACTCAAACGCATTTAAGTTGTCACAAAAGGAAGATTCTCATGCACGATGGATATGCAATGGCACAATCTTTGGCACCATGTCTGCTTTGGACTCTTCCGCCAGCAATGATGATTGCTATTGCCAGGGTACGTTACTAAATAATTAATGTTCTGAGTCTATCTGGCTTTGAATAAACCTTCTAAAAGAACTGGCCTATCTCCCAAAATCTCCCAAAATGGAATATGTTTTGGGAGAATAATTTAATGTTTGGGAGAAAAAGAACTGTTTGATAAATATAATTATTTGCTGCAGCTGTCGCAAATTTTGCGACAGTTCGATCTTGAATCCCAGCAAGTTCCTCTTTGAGCGTATTTCCAGCGCTGGATGCTTTATGAAATCCGTGGCAACAAAGTTGTATTTGTCTGCACCTTTTTTGCAAAAAGGTCTTGCAAAAAACACTCCTGCGAATTGGCTGCATTTTACTTCTGATAATTTAGACGGTTGATAAGCGGTGTTTCGACATGCTTTGCAAGATATATACCGTAGGCGATTGCCAGGATAATTATTATGGCGTGAGTGATCACATTCAGTTGAAAAGATACCTCATTATTTGCGAACACGGCAAATATGTCAGTTAGGCTGTGTGCCAGGATGCAAGGAAGCAGGCTGCCACCCTTGTAATAGGCCATGGTGAAGACAAAACCAACAGCAATGGCGAAGACCACCTGCATAAGCGTTGAGACCAGATCGTGTCCCGTGAAGAGATTTATGATGTGTCCCAGACCAAACGTTACTGAGGAGACAATGATTGCTGCTTTTACATTACTGTCTTTTAGCATTGCTTTAAACAGGAAGCCCCTGAAGATGAGCTCCTCGGCAAAACCAACAAACGCCATCGATACTGCAGCAAAGATAAGCCCTGGAAGCGGATACTCCGGCGAAATTCCGCCCCAGAGGTTGCAACTGGCGATAATCCATAAAGGAATAAACCACAGCATGGCCCTGCTATTCTTTGCCCAGCCGGCCAAGCCGTATTTCTCCATGAAGCTGTTCTTCCATACGAACACAAACATCAATACGGAGATCACAATCAAGCCCAGCATCATCCAAGGGCTGTCATCTCCAAGATTTCGCAGGATCCCCATGCTTACGGTATAGATCACAATCCACAGGATTGCGAACATAATCTCGCTCTTTTTATATAGCTTCATCATTTTAACTCTGTCCTCTCTAATCCTTCAGCCAGCATGGTCAGCGCATTTTTAATTACGTCAGGGTCATATTTCATTGCGTTGTTTGCAATCAGGCTGGCATAACCATGAACAGCGGCTGCCAAAGGTTCAAAAAAGATAACGGCGTCATCCAACGCGAGCCCTTCTTCTGTACTCACTGCAGTAAGGATTTCTGCTGTTTCTGGGGATCGAATCAAATCTTCCAGACTGAATCCGGAGAAGCGGCCGGATTGAAAAAGAAATCTAAACAGCCGCGGTTCTTCTTTTGCAAACCGGATGTACCTAAGCCCTATCTCCAAAAGATCATTGTCTGCCAGCAGGTATTTGGTATGGAATTCATCAGCTCTTTGATATGTTAAATCTTTCAGGGTATCCAGATTGGGGAACTGATACATGATGGGCTGTGTGGAACAGCCAAGGAAAGCGGCAAGGTTTCTTGCGGTCAGAAACTCATGGCCTTTTTGGCGGACCAGCTGGAAAGCTCCTTCTATCATAGCCTCTCTTGTTGTCGTTGGTTTCTTTGACATCGAAGTCACCTCGTAATATTATAACACCCGTTATAATATTACGAGGTGACTGTTTTGTCAAGAAAGTTTCTGAGCGGGACAACGGTATTCTCAAACAGGCATCGAAATAGTGGTTTTCATGACGTATACAGAGTCTTTTATACATAGCATGCCGAGAAACCCCCCTGACAGATCGTCCGTAAACCACCTTCGTGCATGAAATTCTTCGTTTCATGACAACTCAAACGCATTTGAGTTGTCATGCGGAGAGCTGTGCGATTCTATGCCGAGAAGAAAGCGCAGGTCAAAAGCACGGGCTTCTCGGCATGAGGAGCTCAATGGAGAGAAAATGACAACTCAAACGCATTTAAGTTGTCATAAAAGGAAGTTTTTCATGCACGAAGGATATGCAATGGCGCAACCTTTGGCACCATATCTGCGGCACTCTGCGAGGTGCTGCTCTTTGTGCGTCTCCGTTGTTACAAGAAGTGTTTTGCACAATCGAGAATCTTTTTGGCCAGCCGGCAGTAGGTATTTTGCGAGTCGTTGTCTGTCTCAAGACATTCTTACGCTGATGATAATACCAGGTAATGCATGTACCTCACCATTGCGGTGATCAATATCAACGTACCGGCGATAGACAAATAATGCATTTTGTATATGGTTTGAATCACCAAGCCTCCGCAAGTGTCAGGGGCGCAAGCGTCAGGGGCAGGTGGTTTTCCTCTTTTACCCCGCGTTACCTTTTACAAATTGGCTGTTAGAAAGGATTTTACATGTCTGTTTCGCTTTCACGTCGTGCTTTTGTTGGCGCTGCTGCTGCGACTGCTGCCAGTGTAGGTGTTGTTTCTTCAGCTCTTGCTTCTGAGCAGGAAGCTCCTGCCGTAGAAGCAGCTGATGAAGAGATTATCTGCGACTTTGTTGTTGCCGGTGCCGGTATGTGCGGTTACTGCGCTGCCATTAAGGCGGCCGAGCTTGGCTGCACCAACATTGTGCTGCTCGAGAAGAACAGCTTTATTGGCGGTTCTTCGCTTTATGCTGAAGGTATCTTTGGCAACGGTGATGATTTTCAGAAAGAGCAGGGCTTTGAGCCTGCCGACCCCGAGAAAATCTTTGAAGAAGAGCTTCAGTGGAGCCACGGTGTCATTAGGGCCGACCTTTTTAAGAACTACATCTATGAGTCCGGCGAATACATTAACTGGCTTATCGAAAAGGGCGTTATTTTCACCGGTATTGGCGACGCAGGCACCGGTAACCACTGCATGCACGGATACCTGGGCGGCAACGCAACCTCAGCCATTGAGATCCTCTCCGCTTATGCCAAGGAAAACTATGGTATCGAGGCTCTTCTCGAGACCCCTGCAGTAGACTTGCTTATGGACGGGAATACCTGCGTTGGCGCACGCGCCCGCACTCCCGAGGGCAAGCTCATTGACTACAAGGCTCCCACCGTTTGCCTTGCCACAGGCGGCATTGGATCGAACGACGACATGATGGAAGAATACACCAAGCTTGAGCTTGGAAAGTGGCGTCACCTTGGTGCTGCTGGTCAGGACGGCGACGCCATTACCATGGTCGAGAAGACAATTCATGGCCGCGCAAAGAACGTTTGCGCCGCCAATATGTGGCTCACCATTGACGGTGCTCCCGTTATGTCGGTTGTCAATAATGTTGCCGGCCAGGAAGGCAGCAACATTTGGATCAACCAAAAGGGCGTGCGCTTTATGAACGAGTCTCTCGCTCAGCAGTTCTTTGTCTGCAACAACCTGGTACACGGCCAGGGCAGGGCATACTCGCTGTTTGACCAGGACCATGTAGAATTCTTCAAGAATACCGGAACCACCTGTTTCTGGAGCGGCTTCTGCTATGGCTTCCAGCCCATTGCCACCGTACAGGAAGACCTTGACGAGGCGGCTGCTGATGACAGCATCGCTCTTGCCAAGTTTGATACCCTTGACGAGGTTGCCGAGTATATGGGTGTTGATGCCGCTACCCTCAAAGAGACTGTTGACAATTGGAATGCCCAGGTAGAGGCTGGCGTAGACAGCGAGTTTGGCAAGGCAGGCGCTCCGCTCTGCAAGGTCGCAACCGCCCCGTTCTATACAGCAAAGCTCAAGACCGGCGTTCTCAACAGCGTTGGTGGCGTACGTGTTGACACTGATGGCTGCGTTATGGCTCCCGACGGAACCCACATTGAGGGCCTGTATGCCGGCGGCAACGCTGCCAGCGGTTTCACGGGCGAAGTATACGGTATGGCTGCCCCCGGCTCCAACCAAGGCCCCGCAGTATACCTTGGCCTTCTTGCCGGCAAAGCCGCTGCTGCCCGTAAGTAAGCCGCATTTTTAGAGCTGTTATAGCACTGCCGAGCCGGAAGCCCCATGGTTTCCGGCTCGGCTTTTAGGACTTGTTTACCAGAACCAGGAGTTCTTCGCGGGTTGAAACATTGCACTTATGGTAAATGTTTTTCATATGGGTGCGCACGGTATTCTCGGATATAAGCAATGCGTTGGCAATGGAGCGGGAGTTGTAACCTTGTTTGAGGTAATCAAAAATCTCCCGTTCACGAGGGGTAAAGCCATAGGTTTGGGCAAAAGCATCTGTTTGCGGCTGCTGCATGACTTCAGATACAGATAAAGGTGGTTCCGGGGCGGTATCCGGCACAGCTTTAACCTGGTCAGATTCAAGAGAGACGCGCCAGAGTGTAAATACTGTTTTCCCCATAACAGCAGCATAAAACAGTGTCAAAAAAATGTTGGTGAGCTGGCCGGTAAGCCCTTCTTGGGAAAACGCTATGTTGAGGACACTTCCCACCAGCATGCCAAAACAGCATGTAGCAACTGTAGTTCCCGCGACAAACACTCGTGACAAACCCCTGATGACCGCTACTGACGCTATTGCATAGAGCGATACAAACATGGTTGGTACAAACACCAAATATGCGGCTATGGTAAACAGCAGGGTACCGGCGGGAAAGCTCGCAAGTACCACTGCGGCAATTACCAAAGAGGGAATAGCAATATACTCAATTACCAGAGTCAATGGTGCTTTTGTGCGAATAAGGCATATAATTACAGCGAGCATGGCAGCAACAATGAGACCATAAAACTCCCCTCTGAGGATATGTCCGTTAAGCGAGACCTCAGCCATGCTGCTGCAGGTAACACAAACAAACATTCCTAACAGCGGTAACCAAATAGTCGACAGTAATTCAACAATCGAAGCCGAGAAACCACGGTAGCCCACGGTTTGGGGATCATTCTCGTCAATGGCATTATCTTGATCTGGGCTTTTTCTGGTTTGGACAGCCGGAGTAAACGCTCCCAACGCAGCGCATATACACCACGTAAATGCAGCAATTACTGCATTCATGAACGAGATCAGAATTATGAGAACAACCGCTAAAATGCCTGATAAAGCACCATGAAATAGCGTCGTTCTCAGGTCATATTCATAGAGCTCGCCCCAAAGAACAAAAAGCGGAACAACGCTTACACCCATTATAAGCCCAAGTAAAAAGGTAATGACCTCAGATGCCTGTTGATAATACAAGCTCAGGACCCACAAGGTAATATGAGACAAGACATATATACCGGCAGATATCAAGGCCACCGTTGTCGAAAGCCTGATGACTCGATGTTGCTTGGTGGCATACACAGTCGCGGCAATTGCCGTCACTAAACAAGAGAGCATCATAGCGGCACCGGTCATGGCAAAGCTCTCAGGCGCCAGCGTAAGATCGCGCACAATACGAAGGTTTGGAACAAAGAGCACAAGCGTCGCCAAAAACGGCGCTAAAAGCAACAATTGCGGGTGGAGCTTAATACCAAGTTTCATGCTACCAAGTCCAGACTCAAAAGAAGTCGAATAAAACCTTTATAGTATACTTCAAAACGGTGCAGAAGCAATGAGATGGATCAGTAAGAATCTTGAGGGATGTTCAGACCCACGTATTCATGGTAAAGGTCTTACAGCGAATTGGTCAGGCGAATGGCGATACCGTGTTGGAGATTACCGCATACTATGTACCATCAAAGATGACACACTTGTGATCGAAGTATTTTCTATTGGGCATCGGAGTACTATATACAAATAAAAGAGACCTTTTCAGACAGTCTGGAGGGGGGTAGTTTCTTTGTTCTTGCACTTGGTGCATTGCCTCCGTCCCTATGCACCATTAAAAATATTATAGTGTGCCGAATAACCTGCCCCTTTGGCACACAAATTAATAAGATGCCGAGAAGCCCGTGCATTTTGGATTTAAATCTGCACGCCGCTCGTTACCGGCATTCTCATAGGTGAGCTGGTGTACCGAGGGTTCACCTTTAGGTACAGGCACTTGCATCTATGGCAGTTGTCGCAAATTTTGCGACAGTTTGATTCCAAGCTTATGTGCCCCTGCAGCTCTTTGGCGCAAGTGTTTGCTTTTGACTTGGTTAACGGGGTTAATATGTAAACTAATTAATTATTTACCCCCTTAACTTACGTTTATCCCCGTTATGTGATATATTACCTATATCTGAGGAGGTGTGCTATGGAATTTGAAATAAGAACTGATCTGTATAAGCGGGAGAAGTATCTCGAAAAAATCCGGGGTTTTTACCACGAATGTGAAATTATTAAAGTCCTGACAGGTGTGAGACGGTGCGGCAAGTCATCCATCATGAACCTGATCGCCGGGGAGCTCAAGGAGAGCGGCGTGAAAGAGGAAAACATTCTCTATTTCAACCTCGACAAAAAGCCGTTCAATAAAATCGAGACCGCCGACGCGCTCGACGAGGTCATTGCCAAGAATGGGAAGGCAAAGGGGAAGAAATACCTCTTCATCGACGAGATTCAGAACGTCAAGGGATTCGAGCAGGTTATCAATGCATGGCGCGAGCAAGGTGATTATTCCATCTTTATCACGGGATCGAATTCCTATCTGCTCTCGGGGGATCTTGTGACAAAGCTCACGGGACGGTATATCGAGTTTAATATCCTGCCTCTGTCCTTTGATGAGTATTGCCGCGTCAAGGAATTCTTTGGGAAACAGGTTTCTTCCGACAGGATGGCGGAGTTGCGGAACTATATCTATGAGGGTGGATTCCCTTATGTCCTCCGACTGAATTCTATGAATGATAAGCGGAGATATGTCCAAAGCCTGATTGATGAGATCTACGAAAAGGACATCAAGAAACGAATCAAAATCCGCAACCGGGCTGCATTTGATTCCATCATGAAATATGTTGTGAACAACTTTGGCTCAACTACAAGTATTCAGAACATTGTTGATGACTTTGCTAAGAACGGATTACCGGTCAAACGGGAAACCGTAACCCGCTATATTAATGCCCTCATCAGCGCGAAAATCCTCATGCCATGCGACCGGTTTGATATGAAATCCCGCAAATCCCTGTCCGGAGAGAAGAAGTTTTATCTGTCTGATCTGTCTTTCTACTATGCCTTAAACACTGACAACCGCATCAATTTTGGCCCTGTTCTTGAAAACATTATTTATATCTATGCGGCAAGTCTCGATTATAGTATCAGCGTTGGCAAGATTGGCAAGCTTGAATGCGACTTTATTCTCCGGGACAACGAAATGAATTATTCCTACGTTCAGGTTGCATATACCATCCTCGAAAGCAGGGAGACTGAGGATCGGGAATATCGTGCTCTTGAAAGTATCAGAGGGGACAATTACCCCCGCTATCTGCTCACTACAGATACCCTTCTCCAGAAGAGAAATGGGATCTTTCATGCAAACCTGGCTGATTTCATCCTGAACGGCAGAAGATTCTGAGTCCTTGCTCGCAAGTGTCTGCTACAAGCAAATGACAGTAGAATCTACAGAGGAGCCAACCCAATCCTATAAACTCTCGGCAGCATCAGTCGCCCAGCGGCGGAACTCGATGCCGCGTTGTGATTTTACACGGTAACCAACTGCCAGAATCATGTCGAGCGAGTAGTGCTCAACTTGACGTACAACTTCGCGATCACCTTCGATTTGAACTGTCGCAAATTTTGCGACAGTTCGATTTTGAATTTCAGCAAGTTTCTCTTTGAGCGCATTATTGATATGCTTGCCAATGGTTTTGACGTCACGTCCATACAGCACCGCAAGTTGATTTCGTGTTAGCCATACTTCCTGATGTTGTGCATCAACATGAAGCTTTATGTCATTACCAAGCCGCGGAGCAGATGCCGCTAAAAAGATAGTATTCGTACCATCCCTAAGTGTCAAGTCTTGGCTTTCCAGACAAGTATTCTCAAACTAGCATCGAGATAGTGGTTTTCATGACGTATACAGAGTTTTGATATTGCTGAACACCAAAGCTGTTCCACACTATGCATTTGTCGTAAGATCAAACTCTTTAAGAAGATGGTTTCGATAAGTTTCATCTGTAGTTACACGGGCAATATCATCTCTCCGGAACAGGTGTTTCTTCTGTCTGACATTGAACGAACTCTTTGCCCCAGCCACACAAATACGCATCAAGCGGACAATGAAAATGACACCGAGGGCAGTTTTGTACAGGCACAGTAGTATTCATGAAGCCTCCGTTCTCGAATGATGCCGCCGTTTTGCTACCGGCAACATCATCTATTATGCAACAAAACACCTCTGCATTCATACCTTTATTGATATTTAGCCGTTAATCCATCATATACGTTTTGCCTGCGCCCCTGCCCATTACTTTGAGTAGCTCCATGTGTACACCAAGGATACGGTAGCTCCAATAAAATAAGGAAAACATATAAAATATGAATTTTTCACTATATCTTACTATAAGGGCTATAGAGTTGAAATAACAACATGCTTTGACAGATTTCTCTGTATCTGATTCTCTCAAAAATGAAGAATATACCTTGTTGTTACTGGCATCGATTAATATACTCTATGGATCCCTTTGCCCTTCCACTTTAGGCACGTAAGTATTATTATCTATTGTAGTACTGCGTAATACTCGAATTGGCGTGTTCACTTATCTTGTGCTCAATCCAGGTATTGCGTTCTTCGATAATTGCAAGCATTTCATCAGCAATATCTTCCGGAATTTGAGGCTTTGCCTGGCGCAGGTAAGACGCCATACGCAACATGGCCTTCTGAGATTTAAGCTCGCAGGCAATTACCATTCCAAACTCCTGCGGAAAACCAAGGTTTGTAATTTCCTGAATTAATGTATGATAAGCTTCTTCTTTTGAGGTATCCATGAGGGTTCTCCTACGCGCGTGTTACGAACATTAACTCATAATACTAGCCTCTCACTTAGCCGCAGACAATGACCAGGTGCTCGTTGTCCGGCATTTTACATAATGCGGCCTTCAGCTCCTTTGAGCGGATATGAATTTGCAAGGCTTGCAGAGACCAGGTAATCTTAAACCCGTGATTCTAAACCGGTTTGTATGGAGATTGTCTTATACCTTAGAAAGGTGTAGGTATAATACTTGCCATACCCTCAATATTGTGCATAATTATGATGTTAGATACCCTCAATAATGTGCATTATGGAGGAGAAGATGTTTAAAAGAAAAATATATGACCAACTAATTGCTTGGAAAAAAGCGGGAGCAGCTACAAGTGCAATGCTTGTTGAAGGCGCCAGACGTGTAGGAAAATCTACCATAGTAGAAGAATTTGCTCGTAATGAATATGATTCATATATTATGATTGATTTCTCTCTGGTAACAGAAGAATTTAAACGCACCTTCCTTGACTTGCGCACAAGCCTTGATGAGTTCTTTCTCTATCTTTCAGCAGCATATAGAACAGTGCTTACTCCCCATAAATCACTTATTATTTTTGATGAGGTCCAACTGTTTCCTCCTGCGAGGGAATTTATTAAGCATTTGGTTGCTGACGGACGTTTTGATTATATTGAAACCGGCTCTTTAATCTCAATAAAACAAAATGTTAAGAATATCCTCATTCCTTCTGAAGAAGACTCGCTCAAAATGTATCCTATGGATTTTGAAGAGTTTCTTTGGGCATTAGGCGAAGATGCACTTGCTGATTTTATAAGAAACGCATTTGAAAAAAGAACATGCTTGCCGGATGACCTGCATCGTAAAGCTTCTCGTATTTGGCGCGAATATATGCTTGTAGGAGGAATGCCTCAGGTAGTGAGTGCATACCTTCCGGGACGGGACATGGCTGCCGCCAACCATGCAAAGCATCTTGTACTCAAGCTTTATCGAGATGACATAGAGAAATACGGAGGGAACACCGCAAAGCGGATTAAAGCGGTATTTGACGCTATACCGGGTCTGCTTTCAAAACATGAAAAAAGGTTTGTATATACTGAAGTAAGCGAAGATTCACGTTCGCGCGATTTTATGACGGCTTTTTCCTGGCTTAAAGAAGCCGCTACTGTTAACTTGTGCACGCTTTCAGAAGATCCGTCTTTAGGGTTGGCATTGACAGAAGACAACACAACGGTTAAATGCTATCTTGCAGACACCGGCTTGCTCTCGACTATGGCTTTTTCAAGCACAACAGACATTATGCCTGAAGTGTATCGTCAAGTTCTTTTGGGCGATGCTTCAGTAAATGAGGGGATGCTTGCAGAGAATGCCGTTGCTCAACAGTTGGTCGCATCAGGGCACAGCTTGTATTTCTATAGTAAAGCATCAAACAATGCACAAGAGCGCATGGAGATTGATTTTCTTATAGTAGCACCGTTTTTGGATGCGGCGATGAAACCAAGAGTAAGCCCTATAGAGGTAAAATCAGGTAAACGCTATTCGCTTGTGTCTCTTGACAAATTTAAGCAAAGATTTATGAAACGCATTGGTACCGAGTATGTTTTACATGACCGCCCGCTACAAGTAGCAGATAACCGGCTTTATCTCCCGCTTTATATGTCTTACCTCGTATAAAAGATATCATATACACGTATGTGCATCAACTACAGCTCCTGCGTAAGCGCGTTGTCGAGTTCCGTGGTTGTTACTGTTCACAGGAATGGAGACGGTGGAACATATACTTTGAACAGTAACCTGCAGCTGCAATTACTCTGAAATAACCGTAGGTTATCTTTTATTCATTGTTATTTCATGCCATAATTATTGTGGTTACAAAGGAGAGAAGGGGCTGCGCCTGGACGCTGGTTCAATAAGGGGAGCGGTATGGAGGCTATCAGCATTTTTGTTCAACCTCGTCAGGTTTTAACACGGGCAGTTGAAGAACTCATTGCAGCAAATACCGTGCAGAACAGGTTAATCAAGCTCCATCCGGGGGAGTATTTGTTTCACAGCGGAGAATGTATTGAACAAGTGTTTTACCTTTCGCGTGGTATGATACGTCTCTCGTCAACCAATCCTTCAGGCGACATGAAGACGGTCTTTTTGCATAAAGCAGGCACGCTTATTGGTTTTCAAACTATGCAGCAAATGGAGGAGGAGAACAATGAGCATCCCAGCATTTTGGATGCTGAAGCTACCGCGGTTTGCGAGGTTTATGCACTGAATGCGGCTCAGTTTAGAAAGTACTTAACCGTTCATGGCGACATATGCTATGAATTTGCCTGTTACCTTTTTGACATGCTCGCAAACCAAACACGCGAAAGCGTAAACGGTTCAATTTATACCGTGCTTGAGCGCTTTGCCGCGCTTCTCCTTGCAATAGCACGCGAACTCAAGTTGCCGCAGGCACCGGCTGTTGTGCCCTTTACCAACTCTGACTTAGCCTCTATGCTGGGAGTACATCCAAATTCAATAACCAATGCAATCACTGCTTTACGCAAAAGCGAATGTGTAGAACGCCAGCACGGATGTCTTCTCATCACTGATTATAAAAAGCTCAAACAAATAGCCGGTGACTTGGTGACAGCTAAGGATTCATGAGGGCTTAAAACAGGGAACAGCGGTTTGTATTGCGGTTATTTGTTGTCAAAGCCCCAGTTATCCGGTTCACTGCTTGGGTGCAATTGCGAGCCATATGGGTATGGTAATCGCAATGACAATTGACGCCGCTACAAAGGCTACAGCCAGAGAATTAAATGCTTGTGCGATCACACCGGCGGTGAGGCTGCCAATGACCATACCGCAGTCAAGGCAGCTTTGCTGCAGAGCAATGAAGCTGCCTTTGATGAGCGGAGAAGCCTGTTTACCTGCGGTAGCGGTTAGGACTGTTGTAGCGCCAAAGTACCCGCAGCCAAAAAGCATGCTACCCGCTGCAAGCAACAGGATACCCTGAGCAAAAGCCAGGAGAGCCGTTCCGGTTGTTATCATGCAAAGGCAGGCAAAGACTGTTTTCCGCGCGGTATAGGTATCGAGAAGTACTCCGCAGCCCAGGCTGCCCGCAAGCCCTCCTATGCTTAAGAACGTAAAGATCAAGCCGTCATTAATACCGGGCATCTCGGCCTGTACCAGCAATTTCCCAAAGTTAAGGATAACACTGTAACCAAAAGCACAAATGAGAGGGTAGATGAGAAGTGCAATATCTGAGCGGTTCAGTGTCCGTAACCAGCTGTATGAGTTGGGTGTTTTACGGGGCTCAGGCTCGTGTTGCGATGTCAAGTCCTGCGCATCAATGCGGTCATCAGCTACATCGCTCTCGGATTCCGGCTCAGGTGCCACATCCGTACGGTTGCGGCATATATTTGTATGTTGTTTATCATCAAGCGGCAAAAGCGCAAGAAAGCCTACAAAACCCAAGATACAGAGGACTCCAAAGAACACTCCATACCCATATGCGGCGATAAGCGGGAATAATACTGCCGGACCAACCATGAGAGACAGTGTAGAAGCAAAGCGCACCACACCCATATGCTTTCCGAGAGTCTCTGCGTTGCAAAGCCTGCTGGTACAATGCGCTACACAGGGGTGGTATGCCGCCAAACCAACTGCTTGGCATACCCGTAGTACAATAATCTGCCAAAGGTGGTTGCAGAATGGCAGAAACAGGCAAGGCAGGGTAAAACCCAAAGCTCCAATAATCATGACAAATCTGGGACCACGTGCATCAGCAAGAGGACCAAAAAACAATCTCAGTATGACAGCAACTCCTACAAAGAGGCTGGTTTGCAGTGATGCGAGAAGCTTTGAACCGCCCATCTCGAGAACGTATTCAGGCATAGCTGAGGTCTCGACGTTATTAAACGCATAGAATAAAAAACATGATGCAATAAGAAACAGGAAGCTTTGGTTCTCGCATATAGTGTGGCACATGCTGTGTATGCTTTGCATCTTAGCATTCAATAGAATCACTGTCCTCATTGGGTTATTAACATAAACGCCGGTACTAACCCAATACCGTAACTATCTTCCCGGTAAAAGACCACACAAAATTGTGACCGGCTCTCAATACCTATGTCTTCTCCAATTGTTGGTACTTTGACCCAACCGTGAGAGCACTCAACCGTTTTGTGCTGAAAACCGCAAACTGCCCGGGTATAGTGTGTTTTGTCAAGCGCCACCACAGGAATATCACGCAGGGTTTTTGCACGCGCATGGTGGCTCAATTGTTTCCATCACATGTTGAATGGATGCATCAAAAGAGAGGAAGGACTATGAGCACAGATAAGTACGCTCCCCGGTATTTTATGAAAGACGGCAAACTGACGCGTCGCACGTTTGTTAAAGGCGTTGGCGCAATAACGGTAGCTTCTGCACTGGGCTTTGGTACCGGCAATGCTTCTCAGGCACTCGCCTCAGTGGGAGAAGTTCCTGTTGCACAGGACGAGAAGTGCGTGCATGCAGTATGCACCGTTAACTGTACAAGCCGCTGTCATCTGCAAGGGACTGTTCGTGACGGCAAGCTGGTGCGGGTAGAGCCGGGCGACATGCCGGGACGTCCGGGGTATGCCAACGCATGCCTACGCTCCATGGCGTATATCCAGCGTGTCCAGGACGAGAATTCCCGTGTCATGTGGCCAATGAAGCGCACCGGAGAGCGCGGAAGCGGAGAATTTGAGCGCATTACCTGGGAAGAAGCTATGGACATTATTGCCGAGAAGCTCAATCCCATCATCGAAGAAGATCCAACAACCGCGTCATTCTACTCGTTCACCGGTGACCTGGGCAAACTTTCCTGGGAGGCGTCGACGCGCTATGCTGCTTGCATTGGGGCAACCACCTGGGATATTGAAGGCATTATGGGAGACCGTGGTGCGACCATGGGCATGACCATGTGCTTTGGTTCAGGCCGTGGCGCCCATGACTCACGCGACTATGTTAATTCGAAGCTTCTTATTGTGTGGGGACGCAACCTTGCTGATACTCATACGTCTGAGCTGCGCGATTATGTCGCTGCAAAGAAAGCAGGCTGCAAGGTTATTGTTATTGACCCGCGTCAATGCTCAACCGCTGCCATGGCAGACGAGTGGATTGGCATCAATCCGCAAACAGACCCTGCGCTCGCGTTGGGCATGATGCATTGGATTATCACAAACGGCCGTCATAATTCAGAAAAGCTGATAAGCGAGAGCAGTGCTCCGTATCTTATCGATGAAGCTACCAAGCAATATATGCGTGACGCAGATGATAACTATCTGGTATGGGATGAAGCGACACAGGCGGCAGTGCCTGCCCCAACTGCAGCAGAGATCAAAGAGGGGCCGGTTGTACCTGCTTTGAGCGGCAATTTTGACGTGGATGGAGTTGCGTGCCGCACGGCATTTGACCATTTGGTTGATTCCATCATGGAGTATACGCCCGAGTATACCGCCGCAATTTGCGGTATTGAGCCTGAGACCGTAACTCGTCTTGCACAAGAATATGCAGACGCCCAGCCTGCCGCTATTCGCATGGGACAAGGAATGCAGCGCGTGTATCACTCGTATGCGCCGTTCCGTACGGTAGCAACGCTTGCGATGGTTGCTGGTTACATTGGCGTCAACGGCGGCGGCGCGAGCCATGCTGGCGGCACCGCAACAACACGCCCGATTGCAGATTATACCGGCCCTGATTTTGACTTCTCAGACTGGTCAAATACGGGTAAAGCAGCCAATATGCTCTCGACTTCCGTTCTCTATAGTGCAGCAGAAGAGCAAAACCCCATGCCCATAAACTTTATGTGGTTTGCAAATTCCAACTTTATCAACATGAGCCCTGATGCAAATCGTCTTATTAACAGCGTTATTCCCGGTATGGGTTTCATTGTGACGGTTGACCCCTGGTGGACATGGACTGCCAAGTATTCAGATATTGTTTTGCCGGCAACCACTTACTGGGAGCATTGGGACCTTATTAACCGCAGCCCGTGGGTTATGTTTAACCAACCCGCAATTGAGCCTTTGGGAGAAAGCAAGTCAGACGTCGAGATTATGACCATGCTTGCTGAGCGCACGGGCGTTGCCGAATATTGGAATAAGACAGATGAAGAGTGGATTCGCCAGTTTGTTGGTACCGAGCATCCTGCCTGGGATGACTTCGATTGGGATCGTGATGTGGTAGAGCAAGGTATTTACGGACGCTCTGACGCCTTATATGACCCGGCAATTGTGTATGCCAACGGTGCCGGTTATGCCACGCCCACTAAGAAATTCGAGTTTTATACCGAGAGTCTGGCCCCCTTTGGCGAGGAGGTTCCCAAGTGGAATCCACCCTGTGAAGACCCGCGCGAAGGTGAGCTTGCGCAAAAGTATCCTCTGGTGTTTATCCAATATCATGACCGTCTGAATGTCCACACGCAGCATATGCTTGCCCCTACCCTTGCCAATGTCCAAAGCGAACCGTTGTTGCAAATGAATCCGCGAGATGCTGAGGCACGCGGGCTTTCCCACAATGACATTGTTCGTGTCTATAATGACCGCGGTGAGTTCAAGGTTAAACTTTTCTTGACCGAGGGCATTATTCCCGGAACCGTTGCGACCCAAAGCGGATGGACGCCCGAGTATACACTCGAGAACTCGAGCTATCAGAATCTGACTCATTTCACGCTTTGTGAACCTGAAGAAGCATACAGCGAGACAAATGCCGCCTTCTATGACGTGCTTGTCGAAGTCGAGAAGGCATAAAGAGAGGGATAATCATGGCAGATAAACAATTTGGAATGGTTATAGATACAACGGTTTGCGTGGGATGTCAAACATGCGTTGTAGGATGCAATATTAACCACGAGCTTCCCAGCGACACACTTTGGGCAGGCCTCATGAGCTTTGACGGAGACGTTCTCTATCAATCTACGGGTATATTCCCGCAAACACAGCTCAAGTTTAGGCCTACACTCTGCAATCATTGCAGCAATCCTGCCTGCGTAGCCGCCTGTCCCACCGGTGCTATGGCAAAGGATCCCGAGACAGGTATTGTAAGTCCTGATGCTGAAGTCTGCATTGGCTGCAGCGCGTGCGTTGAAGCATGTCCATATGGCGCACCTGTTATTAATTTCATAACCGGTAAATCGAGCAAGTGCACCTTCTGTATGGAGCGCTCAACAGAGGGTTATGAGCCCTATTGCGTAGCGGCATGTCCGGCGAATGCCCGCATCTTTGGTGATCTCAATGATCCTCAAAGCGAGGTTGCACAACTGGTAGCCGCAGGTGCCATGCCATGGAATCCTGAGGCCAACACAGAACCAAATGTCTACTATATAGCATAAGGGCCCCAATATAAGAGAGACGCACCAAAGGCAGAGGTGCGCCTCTCTGTTTCTCTTTGGAATTTACTTCCGCTCTTCAGAGCTACTCTCTGGGCTCCAGGGCAGAGGCGCTGCGGGCGGCAAGACGGCCGGACGAGATTGCCTCGGAGAAGTTGCCACCCAGGTTGTACATGTAGGCGTAAATGGCGCCAAACTCACCGGCTGCGTAGAGACGCGGGATGGGTTCGCGCTTGGTGTTCAGGACCTCGCCCTTGGGACTGCGGCGCGGGCCGCCCTGGGTGTTGAGAACGCCGTGATAGAGGCGTACCACGTAGTACGGAGCCACAACGGGGGACGATCTGTGGCACAAAGTAACCGGGTTTTTTACGCCGATTCATAAAGGGCAGCTCATTTTCTACTTGCTGAAAGATGAGGCTGATTTTGTAGACATTTCTCCTCAAAAATATGCATGGAAGTAAGCGGTGAACCGGTAGCCGGGAGCCTCTCGAACAAAACCAGGAGACGGTTCTCTCACACACTATCCTTGGCACAGACAGTCTTTGGTTATCAGGATTGCTTCAAAAGCTGTGCTCCAACAAGCGCGCCGCAAACGCTACCGGTTTGCATGTCTCCTCCAAACGCCTGTGTTACAGAATATGCCTGCTCATGGGTTAAGTCCATGCGCTCGGCAAATGGAACAAAAGCAGCCTGCGCGCAATTGTAATGAGGTTCAACAATGCGTCTCAGTTCTCTTGCGCGGTCAACAAACTCGCTCATAAGCATCACTCTAATAGCTCATTTGGTTTGGATATAATGTTGTATTCGCTTGCGTAAGACCAGATAAAGGGCTACGCCAAGGATCATGGGGATAATCATGATGAGCCACATGGTGGAGTAAGCGGTGACTTCGTCGCTTACCATGGGGGTAATACATTCTATGATGATTCCTCCCAGGTATGGGCCGGCAAGGCTGCCAATATCCATGCCTGTATAACTTGTGTTACTTGCTGATCCTCTTGCTTCATGAGGAACACACTTAAATATGAGGGCTTGAATAAGCGGGTTACAAACACCAAAACCACAGGCAGCGACTACGGCTGTACCGAGGAATTGCCATAGCTCGTGTGCTTGGCTTATGAGTACAAATGATAAAGCAAAGCAGGCGGCAGAAGGTAGCAGTACGCGGGTTGTCCCTACGCGGTCAGAGATTCTGCCAAAGATGGGGCGTGTTGCGAACAGACAAGCTGCTTGGACGGTAAAGTACAGACCAATCTCTTCCACACTGCGCAGGTCTCCGTAGATAGCCATAAATGACCCGATGCATGAGAAGGTCATGCTAAAGAACATGAGCACGCAGCTCAGTCCAATGGCGCGGACGGCAAACGCTCGTTTTAAGGAGAGCTGGTAAGGCGGCCTGCCTCCGGGAGGCACGGGCGAATCTTTGACAAGTAGGGTGACCAGGGCTAATGATATGGCCAAAGAAGCAGTGGTGACCAAAAACGTTGGGGTGTATCCAATAGCATGTGACATCCAGATGCCAAACGCGGGTCCCACCAACATTGCAGCAGACATGGAGAGCATATAGATGCTGATACCGCTATTGATTCTTGACTGCGGCAACGTATCGCTCACCAGCGAAAGAGCAAGCGGAGCTGCGCATCCCATGCCCACTCCATGAAGCAAACGGACGCCGAGTATCATGGGCACAGATGTAGCGAATGAATACAAAATCATAGAACAGCAATTCAGACCAATTGCAGCCATGAGCAGTCGTTTTTGGAGAAGCTGTCAAATGCGGGTCCAGCAAACGGTCTGATGGCAAGCGCGGTTATGGCAAACGCTCCCGCTACAAAACCAATAACGCTCGTGGTTGCTCCAAGATCACGCGCGAACAAAGGCAAAACAGTTCCCGCAGTAGCTTGCCCAAACGAGTTAAAAAATTGGTAAGCAAAAGCGCCACAAACATGGGCGACCAAATAGACTCTTCTTTTGCTGCTGCTCTCTCCTCAGCCACAAACATACCTTACTCCGCGACCTTATATTGTGAATATACATTCTACTCTATATGCAAAGCCATAAAGAGTATGAATTAAGCTCCTTGCGACCATCAAATAAAAGTATGAGTGAGTGGGGGTAACAGGGGACATATCCCTGTTACCTTAATTATGTAATTAATGGATATCAGATGATATATCATATGTTACCTCATATTATTACGAATATAAGGTAACAGGGATATGTCCCCTGTTACCGTTAGGCTACTATGTATTTGATATTAAATGTACCGGTTGAATTTGGTATATATATCTGTCTCGTTAATCCTATTGAAGCTGATGCTTCTTTTGATCTTGAAAGCGGCTGATATGATTACAGGGATGTAAAAGCATTTAAACACCTTTACATCCCTGTAATAGATACGCTGATATTGATAAACACCAAAGTCATTCTGCACTATGCATTAATTGTAAGGTTGAGCTCTTTAAGAAGAGTATCTCGATAGGTTTTATCTTTAGTTACACGAGCGACATCATCAATGCGACCAAGCGAGAGAAGCTTATCGATGAGTCTGCCTAGAAGAGAAAATCCTTCCTCGCGACCTTCTTCTTGACCTTCTTTCCGGCCTTTTTCTTCGCCAATGCTTATGCCCAGTTCGTACTGTTCTCGTTTAATATCTTCAAGGAACATGTATTCCTTCTTCCAACGCTGGTTATGATGTGCTTCTATTACGGCAGCTTCAAGACGTTAGGTAAAGTCATCTGAGGGCTTGTTGGTATATAAGTAATCCAGAAACCATCAAGCTTTGTGTTATCACCAAGTCGCGGAGCAGATGCCGCTAAAAAGATAGTATGCGTACCGTCACGAAGTGTCAAGTCTTGGTTTTCCAGACAAGTATTCTCAAACCAGTAGCCTGAGTTTTTCTGGCTTAGAATAAACCATCTCAAAGAATTGACCTTTCTCCCAAAAAGGAATAAGATTTGGGAGAATAATTCACTGTTTGGGAGAAAGGAGATAGATCCTCGGATGAGAGAATTTGATTATTCAAAACTAGCCAACAAAACATGGGACAACGAGATCATATCATATATATCGAAGATCCACGAATATAAGGGAAAACAAGAGCTCTTTCTCAGGCAGAAACCCGTAGAATTGGAAAGGCTTATAGAAATAGCAAAGATTCAAAGCACAGAAGCATCCAACCGGATTGAGGGAATTGTTACTACAGGATCGCGTTTAAAGCAGCTTGTGGCAGATAAAACTACTCCCCAGAATAGGGATGAAGAAGAGATTCTGGGATATAGAAATGTTCTTAATCTTGTGCATGAGAATTACGACGTGCTTCCTGTCAAAAGTAATTATATTCTTCAGATGCATAGGGATTTGCTTAAATACACGAACTATTCGTATGGTGGCCAGTTCAAGACATCTCCTAACGAAATAGATATGGTACTTCAAAACGGTGAGAAGGTTGTTCTTTTTAAACCGCTCGAGCCTTATGAAACACCTGATGCAATCAATATGATATGTGAGACTTATCAGAATACATTGAGCAGGGAATTGGTTGATGAGCTGATTCTTATTCCATGTTTTATATTGGATTTCCTCTGTATTCATCCGTTTAACGACGGAAACGGTAGAATGAGCAGGCTCTTAACACTCCTGCTGTTATACAGAAGCGGCTATCTTGTGGGACAGTATGTCAGTATAGAAAAAGCAATCGCAGATACAAAAGAGGCATACTACGATGCTCTGCAGAAAGCGGACGAGGGATGGCATATAGAAAAGAATGACCCCAAGCCGTTTATAAAGTATATGCTCGGTGTAATTCTTGCCTGTTATCGTGAGTTTGAAGCAAGGATTACTCTTGTAGAAAAGGCCGGAACCAAAAGTACTTCATACGACATAGTAAAAGCGCATGTAAGCGAAAGGATAGGAGCGTTTTCCAAACAAGAAGTACTGGCTTCTTGTCCGAGCCTGGGAAGTTCTTCTGTAGAATCTGCGTTAAAAAAACTTGTTGAGGATGGGACTCTGGTTCGCATTGGCGCCGGTAGAAAGACTGCATATATAAAAGCCGACAGTGTGACTCATTAAAAATATTATAGTGTGTCAAATAACCTGCCCCTTTGACACACAAATTAATAAGATGCCGAGAAACCCGTGCATCTTGGATTTAAATCTGCACGCTGATTGTTACCGGCATTCTCATAGGTGAGTTGGTATACTGAGGGCTCACCTTTAGGTACAGGCACCTGCATCTATGGCAGCTGTCGCAAATTTTGCGACAGCTCGATTCCAAGCTTATGTGCCCTTATATCTGTCTCGTTAATCCTGTTGAGACCGATACTTCTCTTGATCTTGAAAGCGGACGACATGATCACAGGGATGTAAAAGTATTTAAACACCTTTACATCCCTGTAATAGATACGTTGGTATTGATCAACGCCAAAGCTATTCTGCGCTATGCATTAAGTGTAAGGTTGAACTCTTTAAGGAGAGCGTCTCGATAAGCTTCATCAGTGGTTACGTGGGAAATGTCATCGCTGCGACCAAGAGAGAGCAGCTTATTGATGAGTCTGGCCAATTCATCGCGGCCTTCTTTCCGACCTTTTTCTTCACCTAGCTCGTACTGTTCTCGTTTAATATCTTCAAGGAACATATATTCCTTCTTCCAACGCTGGTTATGATGTGCTTCTATTACGGCAGCTTCAAGACGTTTGGTAAAGTCATCTGAGGGCTTGTTGGTATACAGGTAATCCAGAAAACCATCAAGCTTTATGTCATTACCAAGACGCGGAGCAGATGCCGCTAAAAAGATAGTATGCGTACCATCCCTGAGTGTCAAGTCTTGGTTTTCTAGACAAGTATGCTGAAGACGGTTCTCGTAACGTATACAAAGTCTTTCATAAATAAGTTGCCGAGAAGCCCTTCGAGTTTGGAATCTGCCGGGGCCTTCTTAAGTTGATTAAGGTATCGCAAATACACTGATAAGAAAATGCTGCACGCGATGTACCTCTTTTATGGAGTCATTATTTGGAGAATCGTATTGTGATCTAGCAGGTGGTATTAATAAACAATGAGGTAACTGGCGATACCGCTCCATTACCTCATTGTTTTAATCTGATGGATCAGCAGCTAATCAGGAAAACACTGCGTTCTTTTAAACGCACCAAAGTATTAGATAAGCTCATCCTTAAGTATGGCTTTGGGTAGCGTGTAACCAAAGGTTAAGCAACGGCCATGACTGATGCCCGGGCAAATGAGCGGATAGTCAACAGCAAAGAAGTTGCCTTGTGCATTACCCACTGCATAAAGACCGGGAATGGGATTGTCATCAGGATCGCATACGCGGGAATGCGAATCGCAGTTGAGGCCGTAAATGATGACGAGAATTGCCTGGCCTATGCGTGATGCATAGAAAGGCGGTGTGTCAATTGGGCTGAGGAGGTCAGGCTCAAGGCCCATGTCAATATCTTCGCCCGCAGCTACAAGTTCGTTGTAGCGGTTAACAGAGGCCATGAATGTGTCAACCGGAAGACCCACTTGCTCTGCAAGCTCTTCAAGGGTATCGGCTTTGAAGCACAGACCATCTTGAGCTGCAACGGCAGCATCAACTTTTGCTTGGGTGTTCTCGTCAACAATCGGGGTACCTTCAACAGAGATGTTCTCGGGACTCATACGCAGTGCGTACTCAGCAAAGTTAGCGTCAAAGATAGTATATGCTTCGCCGCCTGGCTGAGTAATCAGAGAATTTGCCATACCGTGGAGGTTGTTGTACTCAATGGTATAACGTTCTCCCTCTCGGTTAACGCATAAGAATCCGCGTCTTTCACCGTTTTGTGCAAAGGGGCCTTGAGGTGCAATTGGATGAAGCATAGGTGCTGGGAAACCGTGCTGCATGCCGGCGCCTATCTGTAATGCCATCCGAATTCCGTCGCCGGTGTCTCCGCCTTCGGGATTATAGATATTAACAACGCAGCGCAAAGGTGTTGGGCACCATTCACGCATCATTTCTTCGCTGCCACCGATATCTCCTGTAGCAATAATAACGCCTTTTGCAGCATTTACTTGGATATAGCCATTCTCGGTTGAAGCAATTACTCCGGTTACGCGTCCGCTTTCGTCAACAACGAGTTGCTCGGCAGGGGCGTTAAAGATGAACTCAGCACCTAAATCAACGGCCCATTGGTAGTGGCCGCGTTATTGCCAATGAGTCAAAACACTCAACGTGAATGATCAAAAAATGCAATAACAAGCTGCAAATCCTTATGCTGTAGATAATAAATGCTAACCATGCCACTTTGCAACCCATCAAATTCAATCTTTGTTTTGCATAATAGAAATGCGCGTGTTTTGGCAGTCTGTTGATTGGCAAACCAATATTTATCGCTCAGCCGGTAGGCGCGCTGATGTTTTATGATCACAAGG
>JAFWFL010000037.1 GCA_017515595.1 Coriobacteriales bacterium | reverse complement strand
CCAGGGCCAGGAGCGGAAAGACTCGCTGGTGACCCTGGTCAGCGCGAAATCGGCCCAGCTCATCGAACGGGGCGGCCAGAGCTTCCGCAAAGTCACGGGCCCGGCCCGTTAAACCTTTATTTTCTCTTTATCTATGTAACGCCGTCCGGTCCCCTGTCACAAATTACCCCTTTATCTGCATCTTGCGAGGGCGTTGTGCCATGAGGTCATAAGGGCTTCGCGGTCTTTCTCGGCCATTGAAGGGGTAAATTCTGCGGCAACGGCTGCTTGTTGCTTGAGTTCCTCAGGGGTTTGCCAGATACCTGCTCCTAAACCGGCCAGATAGGCGGCGCCGAGAGCAGTGGTTTCGCTGCATGCCGGGCGGGTTACGTTACAACCAAGCATGTTTGACTGCCACTGCATAGTAAAGGCGTTTTGCGAGCCGCCTCCGTCTACCGCGAGACGGGTGGGCTTTATATGGGAGTCAGCTTCCATGGCGCTCAAGACATCTGCAGCTTGGTAGGCCTCGCTTTCGAGAGCTGCTCGGACAATGTGGGACCTGTTGGTACCGCGGGTTATGCCGCAAATGATTCCGCGCGCGTTGGCGTCCCACCAGGGTGCACCAAGGCCGGTAAACGCGGGCACCAAATAAACGCCGCCGGTATCTTCTACCTGCAGTGCAAGAGCTTCGCTCTCTGCAGCGTCAGCAATAATACCGAGTTCATCGCGCAGCCACTGAACAACGGTTCCGGCATTGAATACCGAGCCCTCAAGCGCATAGGTTGGTGTGCCATCTGCGCTTGCGGCAACGGTGGTTAAAAGACCGTTTTGCGAGGTAACAGGCGTTGAGCCGGTATTCATAAGGATAAAGCAACCGGTACCGTATGTGGCTTTGACATCGCCCGCGTCAAAACAGCAGTGTCCAAAAAGCGATGCCTGCTGGTCGCCTGCAACACCGTAAATCTGCGGCTGATAGCGCATTATCTCCTGAGAAACGCTCCCAAACGAGCCCACACAGGGCCGAACTTCCGGCAGCATTGATGCAGGTATATCAAAGAGTTTTAAAAGCTCTTCATCCCACTGCATTGTGTGAATGTTAAACAGCATGGTACGGCTTGCGTTGGTAGGATCGGTCGCGTGCACCGCTTTGGCGGTAAGATTCCAAATAAGCCATGTGTCAATGGTGCCCATAAGTAGATATCCCTGCTCGGCTAAATCACGAGCACCTGCCACATTGTCTAATATCCACGCGACTTTTGAAGCGCTAAAATAAGGGTCGGGCACAAGACCGGTATGCTCTTTGATAAGCCGCACTTTTGCGCTGTCCTGCGCGAGTTTCTCCATAAACGGAGCGGTACGGCGGCATTGCCAGCAAATGGAGTTCGCAATTGGTTCTCCGGTACGCTTATCCCAAACAACCACGCTCTCGCGCTGGTTGGTAATACCTATAGCGGCTATTTTGTCAGAGTGAATACCGCTTTTAAACTGGACCTCGGCCATGGTAGCTACTTGTTTGGCGAGAATCTCTTTGGCATCATGCTCAACCCAGCCCGGCTGCGGGAAATACTGGGTGAACGGCTGCTGGGCTATGGCAACGGGGTTCCCATCGAGGTCAAATATAATGGTTCGCACGCTTGTAGTACCGCTGTCTATTGACATAAGATAGCGTGCTTCAGAGTTTTGCGCTGTCGTCATGAGAGAACTCCTTGAATCCATGCGTTGATGGTTTGCATAACCTCGTCTTTATTGGTCTCGTTGAGAAGCTCGTGCCTCGAGCCCGGCCACACATGGACCTCCACGTTGGATAAGCCGTCAGCACGCAGGAACTTCTCGACCTCATAAGGCGCTTTGCCCATGTCACCAACCGGGTCATCCTGGCCCGATATTATCAAAACAGGAAGATTCGTCGGAATCCCTTTTGCACGCACAGGGTCCTGAGACATTTCTATGAGCCTAAAGAGCTCGTGGTTTCCGCCTATGGAAAAGGCAAAACCGCAGGCCGGGTCTTTTTCATACTTCTCGCGCACGGCCACATCGCGCGACAACCAGGCCAGCGCAGGATATTCTTCACCCTCAAAGTGTTTTGCGTAAGCTCCTATGGTCATATTGGTGAGAACATCGGGCTTGGACTTCCAGCCTTTGAACTTGGCCAGTGTCAACGCAAGAAACTTTCCGCTTTTAAGTACCAAAGGATTTTGCCAACCGGTTCCGCAGATAATTACTCCTGTGAGTCCCTCTCCGTGAACACCTATATAAGCACGTACCACAAAGGACCCCATTGAGTGGCCAAAGAGTATATGCGGAACATTGGGGTATTTCTCGGCAATATACAAACGTACCGTGTTAACATCTTCTATAAGCTGCTCGGCGCCGCAGTTTGGCGACAGGTGTCCCCATTCTTCCTGGGGATTCTCTTGATTTACAACGCTTTTACCATGGGCAACATGATCATGGCCAATAACCGCATAACCTTGCTGTACCAAAAACCTCGCAAATCCGTCATAGCGCTCAATATGCTCGGCCATACCGTGCACCAGCTGCACAATGCAGGCAGGTGTTTTGGCTTGAGGATCTGTCCATAGCGTAACTGCAAGCGGTGTTTGTTGATCAACTGAAAGTAAGTTCGTGTGATCAACACGTACAGTATCGCTTGTCATACAAACCTCCTCTTCATAATAAGTTATTCTATTTTGCCACGATATTCTACCACAGCTGTCTCAACAGTTACTTTGTGACAGGTGACTGATTTTCCGTTTTATGGTATAGCCCCCCGCACATTTGAAGGGTATAATGTTGGCCGACGTGAACTGCTCGCGTCACATTTTATGTTCCTACAGCGAAGGGAGTGCTACATGAACATTGATCGTAGGAGTTTTATTACCGGTTCCGCTGCTGCCGCCGGCATTGCTGCCGCAGGCGGTATTGTCATGGCTCAAGCCGATGAGAAGCCATTTGACGGCGCTGCTGCTTTTGAGCCGGAGAGCGGCCATGCTTGGGAAATTATTCCCGAGGACGTTCCCGCTGATTTGATCAGTGAAGTTATTGACGCTGACGTTGTTATTGTTGGTGCAGGTGCAGCAGGTGTTGTCGCATCTCATGCAGCAGCTGAGGCCGGCGCAAAGGTAGTTCTTGTTGAGCGCGGCGAAACCTACAGCGCCCGTGGCCATGACATTGGCGGCTTTAACTCGCAGTTCCAAAAGGACAACGGCGTTGTGATGGACAAGCTCGACCTTCTTAAGGCCTGGTGCGAAATCACCATGAACAAGACCAACCTTGGCCTGTTCAACCTGTGGCTCAACAACTCCGGCGAGGTTATGGATTACTTTGTAAACCGCATGGCCGAGGAAGGCATCGAGTGCCATATTGGCGCTCAGGGTGCAACCGTTGCTTCAACCAACCCCTGCCTGCGCGAGTTCATGACCACCCACTGCTTTGGCGTAGGTCAGAAGGACGAGAACGGCGAGTACATTATGCACAAGTTTGTGCGCTATGTTGAGGGCTGGGCTAAGGATGAAGGCGTCGACATCCACTACAACACTCGTGCCGTACGTCTCGTTAAGACCGGCGACCGCGTAACCGGTGTTATTGGTGAAACCACTGATGGCGAATACATTCAGTTCAACGGCGCTAACGGCGTTGTCCTGGCAACCGGTGACATTGGCGGCAACCCCGACATGCTCAAGATGTGGGCTCCTTCTTCACAGGACTGCCCCTTCAAGACCTATATCCCCTATGGCCAGAACACCGGCGACGGCATCTGCCTGGGCATGTGGATTGGCGCCGGCCATCAGAAGACCAACGCTGCCGGCATGTTCCTCCCCACAAGCGCTGCTATGGGCGGCCCGTTGTTCAACGACGGCGGTAACCTCTGCTGGCTTGCCATTAACACCAACGGCGAGCGCTT
>JAFWFL010000036.1 GCA_017515595.1 Coriobacteriales bacterium | reverse complement strand
GGAAAAGTCATTCATTGTAACGCCCCGCCAAATGCTGGATATCATTGTTTCAGACTATAATAATCAGGGGTAGACGGATCTTTAATAGATAAGAAGAAGGTCTGGTGTGTCAGGAGACGATTCCACCGCCATTAAGTTAAAAACGCAAAACAGAAGTATTGGTACGAAGATCCGCTTTTTAAGGAAATCTGTCATCACATCAGATTGGTGAATTGCCATTACTGAAGCTCAAGATGCCGTGAGACCTCGGGGGTCTCTCGGCATCCTGAGCTTATCGCACGTGTTGGTTCAAGCTATTGTGAAAGCGGTCAAACAATTATCCGAGTTATCCCTCATAATTGAATGACTCATGTTAGAAAATACTCGCTGTACCGTCTTTATGCTATTTCCAACGCAGCTGTTTGACCTGCTATACGGCCAAAGCCTGAAGCAACTGTTAAACCGGCAGTGGGCGGGAATCCATGCCCAGAAACTACGCCTGCGGCAAAGAGATTGGGGATGACCTGTCCTTCTGTATTGATAACATGAGCCATGTCATCGGTCTCAATCCCGCAATATGCACCTTGCATGACAGGCTGAACCCTAATTGCATAATATGGTGGGGTATCAAATGCGTCAGGTATAGTTGCTCCAAAGTCTTCTTCTACATTGCCGGTGCCGGTCTTCTGCCATTTTTGCATGGTAGCAACAAGATTCTCTTGTGCTTGTCCCTCCATGCCAATAACAGAGGCAAGCTCTTCCCATGTTGTACCGGTCTGTACATATCCTAGCGCAATGCAGTCGCGTACAAATGCATTCGCGTCAACGAGTTTTTGATCAAATATTGCCCAAGATGCCTGGTTGGGCTGTTCCAGCTCGGTATCAATCAGCACTTTGGCAAGAGTGTCATATTCATTAACGTAGCGCAATCCGTCGTCATTTACTAATGCTGCCGTTGTTTGTATTGGTACCATTGAAAGCGCTGCGCCGTTATCTGCCTGGAAACCAATAGCGTTTAGTTTGATAAAGTTTTCAGACATATTGCAAAGGTTTGCTCCTACTTCAACAGCCGCAAGTAAGCCGTCACCGGTATTTGCAGATGAACAAATCCTTGGGAGTTTTGCATATTTTTGTGCATGGCAGTAATCAGAGATTATTTCTTCATTGCGGGTAAAGCTGCCGCTTGCCAAAATAACTGCTTTGGCTTTAATGGCATATTCACCTGATGGATTCTCAACCATAACGCCGGCTGCATGGCCATCCTCCATAATAATGGAAGTCATTTTTGTGTTGACACGGTAATCCAACCCAATTTTATTCATATAAGCTGAAAGATGCCTCATGATATGCGTACCCGGTGCAGAGCCGTCATCCATTCTATTGCGGAAATCTTTATTACCGTTGAACTTTGTAAGCGGAATGCCAATGGAGAGATAAAAATCAAGAATCTTGCCACCCCACATGCAGCACGCATGGATATTCTCTTTGTCGATGTCATACTTCTCATACTTTTTGCAAATATAATTGTAATAGTCTTCTTCAGTACAGGCTTCAAACTCGCCTTTATAGACATTATAACCGCCACCGGTAATGAAAGCCGTTGAAGAGAACATACTGTCGCCGCCGCCGAGAAACCCTTGTTTCTCGACAAGGATGACACTTTTACCGGCTGCTTTTGCTTCGATTGCTGCATTCATGCCTGCAGCGCCTCCGCCAACAATAACTATATCGCATTCGCAATCCTGCGCCTCCGGTGAAGGATATTGTGGCTCTGCTTCAAATATCGAAATATCTCCACCTGATTTTTCAAGCGCATCCTGAACGGCAGTAATAAGACCAAAGCTTGTTAATGTGGCACCGGTAACTGTGTCAACATTAATACTTTGGTAATTACGCATATCCTTCGTGACAGAGTTGATGGCAATTTCAGAAATATTATCTGTGTCGGGGTTTTCTAGTACTTCAATATCAAGAATACAATCATTTTTGACAGTGATTTGTGCTGTAAGAATACCTGAACGTCCACTGCCCTCTCCAATATATACACCAGGCGCTATTGACCATACAGGTTCTTCTGCGATTGCGGCATGGGCCGCAAGCCCGGTGCTTGTTGCAACGCTCATCAATGCCAAGCTACTACTTTTTAACATTGTTCTTCTTGAGAGTTCCATGTTTTCCTCCTGGTTTCTGCGAATTGCTCATCCTATAAAAACATTAAACAGTTACATCAAGGCTTCAAGAGTATTGATTATCCATAAAGCGCATGGTATCTGTTGGTTAAAACCTTAACCAAGAGAGGCGCATGACACATCAGCAAAAATCGCTTATACTTGTATATGGGCATGATTTTGCTATAGGTTAATATGATCTATATACGCTGATGAAAGGTGTTACAGGTACATGCTATTAGCTTTTCGTGAAAAATTGATTTCCCATTGGGCTGTATCCTTTACAACAATTGCTATCCAAGCATCAATTTCTGCTATTTTCTTTTCGTATATAGCTGTAGAGTATGCATGGCCCAAAAGCTTTACCTTACTTTCAGATAATTCAGGGTTACGTATATTTGTTTTTGTAAGCGGAATCATCTCTGGTATCGTGTTTGCCGGAACACAGCATAAGGAGAATGCTCTGTGCAGATTATTTAAACTGGGGTGTATTGCTATTGCCCTCAGTACTGTGTTAAGTATATTGAGCAGAATTACGGATTTGAGCATTTTTTCTTATAGTCATACATTTGTTTCGACAACAGGTCTGACAATATTGATTTTGGCTTGGTGCGAATTTACTTCTACTATAAGGCATGATAAACGTGCTTTGTTTTTAATTGTCAATTGTTTTGATATTCTTCTCTTTACAACACTTTTATTATTGGTAAACGCCCAATTGGCTATTATTGTTCTGGAACTGCTTATTGTATTCTCAACAATGCTGCAGCTCAAATTAATGTCCGCCCAGAATCAAGATGTTTCTTTGCAGCGTGGTGCGGACAATGGAAATACCTTATATAACAGCAAAAATAAGCAAAATACTACAAAAAGCGCCTCTTTACCGGCGATGCTCCTCATAGTGCTTTTTATGTTTGGTGTTATACAAACTTTTTTGTGTCCATTCAGCAAATTTGTTGCTCCGCCCGCGGAGGTTTTTGGTATTCTCCAGATTCTTATTTGGATAGTTTGCATTCTGATTGCTATGATGATTATGCTTACTGTATGCGGGCGATCATCCTTGAGAATAATAATGGCTGCTTTGCCATTTGTAAGTTTTGCCTTGCTTATTCCGTATTTTTTTATGGGTGAAAACCAAGAAATCAGAGCTCTTGTTGTGCTGACGGTGGCGTGCGAATCGACTATTTGCGGCGCAGGATTGACAAACTCAATTTGGCGCATACAGAAATCAAACAAGGTTGTTTTTGTCTTCTGGCAACGCTCGGTTAGCTCATTAGGAAGCATGTTGGGATACTGTATAGCGACTGTTATCGCAAAGAGTAATGGTTTGGGTATTGCTGAACCGGCGATGATGGTGTTGGCAATAGGGTACCTCGTTATCGCTTCTGCTGTTCTTGTACTGGTTGAAAGGTCAAATGAGATTGCAGTAGAAAGCAGCGCAATGGCTTCTCAGCTACAGCAGTCAGACAATATTCAGGCATTTGACGATGCCTGTGATGCTATTTCAAAACAATATGGGTTAACAAACCGTGAATCTGAGATATTATCTTTGTTGGCACGTGGCAGATCGCTTCCATGGATACAGGAGAATCTACATATTTCGCACGGAACCGCAGCAGCACATGTTAATCATATATACCGGAAAGTGGGAGTTAACAACAGGCAGGATATTATTAATGCTGTTGAAAACGCTATGCTTGAGTAAGGTTAAATAGAGAATTACCATATCTGGATTAGCAAGTGGTTAGTTAGTTGGGAGGGGATTGACTTAAAGGATTGCAAGTAATTTACGCTGAATATTTACCGGAATCCTTATGGCTGGTTTTCTATCTCATTTGTTACTAACGTTATCAGCTCCTCGCGAGTATGGACACCACACTTTTCATAGATATGTTTGATATGCGTTTTAACTGTGCCGTGAGAAATGCACAATGTATCTGCAACAACAGCGGTTTTTTCTCCTGCTACGAGCAAGACCTAAACGTCTTCTTCCCGGCGTGTAAGCTCCCACCTGCGCGCGGTTCTTGCACACATGTCTTGCATGGCAAATGTGTTTGTTTCGTCTGGTATAAGGTTTGCAAGTTTTGCTGGACGCATTCCCCATGTATCAGTGAGATCAGCTCTGCCAAATACCGCAATCGAGACAGCCGTTAAAATACATGCAAGCACAACGCAGCTTATTCCCTGCGAAGCAGAATTCTGTAATACTGCTATTGCTCCAATGTTTGAACCCAATATGCTGGCAAGCATACGTGATGCGCGTGTAATTCTTTACGGTAAGTCGTGAAGGCAAACGCTTTACCTGCGAGACCCGCGAATATAACGCCTATGAACCATGGGTTGGCCGCCAAAACTGGGGCGATTATGATCTTAAGTATCAGCCTTTTGCTTGGACCATCTATGATGGCGAGGCTGGCGTAACCAAGGGCTTTGATACCATTGAAGAAGGTACATATGGCTGGTTTGTTAAAGCAGACACCCTTGAAGAGCTTGCCGAGAAAGCAGGCATGAAGCCTAAGCATCTGTTACGTGCTGTCGAAGACTGGAATGACGACGTTGAGAACAATGGCGGTGTTGATTCTGAATGCGGACGCAAGGTCATTACCCATTTTGGTGAAGGCCCATACTATGCTATCAAGTGCACTGCTTATCGCCAGGGCACCTGCGGAGGAATTTGTGTTAACGCGAATGCCCAGGTTGAAAGCGCTCTTGGCGGTGGCGTAGTGCCGCGCCTTTATGCTGCCGGCAACTGCTGTTCAATTGGCGCCCCCGGTTTAGTATACCCGGGCCCCGGCGGATCAGTTGGACCAGGCATGGTATTTGCTTACATCGCAGCAAAAGATGCATGTGCGCTTCCTGATTGGGAGTAAGCTTTACGTTTATAGTTTTGCTTGGCTGATTAACGGTTTGCTACAATAAGCAGCATCCATGTATTTGTAACTCAATATACACCCAAGATGCTGATAGACTCCAAGGGTTTCTCGGCATCTTGGGTTTATTGTACATGTCGGCTTAAGCTTGATTGCTATGGCAACCGTTTTATGAATGAGGATTGTCCTTATGATTACGGTGCATACGCGGGTTCTCTGTGCTCGCGCATGTATCCACAGCCAGGTGCAATTAACTCAGAACTTGTCATGCATAGAAAAGAAGAATTCTATGCAGAATACATCGAGCCGTTTATCCGCTACGGTTGTATGCTCAAAGCTGATACTCTCGATGAGCTTATTGAGCAGATGCAGGCATATGATAACGGCCGCTTAGACTCAGAAATCTTTAAGGCATCAATTGAACGCTATGACGAGCTTTGTGCGCTTGGCCATGACGATGACTTTGGTAAGCTTCCTTTCAGACTCCAGCCTGTTGATGCAGTACCTTATTATGCAATAATGCTTACGGGTTCGGCAATTTGTAACCTCGACGGTTTGCGAATCAATACCAACATAGAAGTTATTGATGTAGCAGGCAAACCAATTCCCGGTCTTTAACCGTTATGACAAGCTTGCTGCTGCCGGATCTGTAAGTTGATTAAGCGTAACAGTAGACATTAGCAGGTATTAGCGGCTCTCGCAGCATAACGCCATCAATTAACATGTACGCACGCCAAATTTGTGTTTCTCAGGTTTGCTTCTTGACTGAGATTCTGAATGTATTTTAATCGGTCTCCTGGGGATGTACGTGCGAATTGTTACGGGTATGAGTGTTCTGCATTTACCAGTTACCGTGTATTAAGGGCCGCATATCAATATGGGCTTGACAGGTACATGGAACGTACATAAGCTAAAAGCTGTATTAGGGTTTATTGGCATTATTACCAATAAACCTCAAAGTGTTTTAGGGCATTGTTGAGAGTCACACGTTTGGAAGGGGCATCTTATATGAGCATTACTAACACTGCTGTTACCCGCCGGGATTTGGTTAAGGCTGCCGGAATTGCTGCCGGTGCTGCTGCTGTAGGCATGGCCGTTACCGCTTCTGCTGCTCCCGTGACTAGCGCTGAAGCGGCAGAGGCCAAAGCGTTTGTTCCCGGTACGTATGAAGGAGCAGGCCAAGGCAAGAACTCCGTGGTTAAGGTTGCCGTTACGGTTGACGAGCACGCTATCACAGGCATCGAGATTTTGAGCCACAATGAGTCAGATGTTTTAAGCGACAATGCTCTCAATATCTTGCCGCTTAAGATCATGGCTCTTCAGTCAACTGATATTGATGCAGTAAGCGGTGCTACCTTAACGAGTGCGGCTGTCCTTTATGCTGTTGACGAAGCTCTTGAAGCTGCCGGTGGCGCTGGGGCACTTGTGGCTAATCCGGACGGTATTGACGCTGTAGAGCAGAATATGGTTCCCGGTACTTATACCGGCCAGGCTATTGGTTGCTGGATGCCCGGCTCTATTGAAGGGCAGCGTTTTGGTGCGGCCCAAGAACTCCTGCCCGTTGAGGTTAAAGTAACCGTTGATCAGACCTCCATCCTGGATGTCGAGGTCACTACCTGCACCGATGTTCCCACTTTTGCCAATCCCGTAATCGAACGCATCCCTGCTGCAATTGTTGAGCAGCAAAGCTTGTTTGTAGATGCTGTTTCTGGTGCGACACGCACATCTGCAGCGGTTCTCTCGGCCACTGCCCAAGCTCTTCTCGAGGCCGGCGCCAATTTAGCCGGATTCACCAAGACCAAGCCCCGTCTGGACGCCACTGAGGAATATGAGACCGACATCTGCATTGTAGGCGGCGGACACTCCGGCACAACGGCGGCTCTTGTAGGTACATTGGAAGGCAGGAAAGTTCTTATTCTTGAGAAATCGGGCCGTCTGGGCGGCAAGGGCTTTTGTTCCGGTGGTATCTCGGCCGCGGGTTCCAAGGTAGCGGCTGAGGCTGGTCTCGACATAACTCCTGATGACTTTTACCAGTCACTTTACGGCCAGTCGGGTGGCCGTGCCAATTCTCTTTTGCTTAAGACCATTACCGCCGAATCCGGCAAGACCGTTGACCTCCTGTGCGAGTGCGGCTTCCCCTTCAAAGCTCCTAATGCTGATACCACCTGGGATAATGAATTTAACCATTCCAGCGGCAAGGGCCAGGAGAAGTTTGACAACCTCTACGCCAATTACATCCTGCCCAACGGTGGCTCCTACCTTCTTGAGACCCGCGCCCAGAGTCTCATTACAGAAGACGGCCGCGTTGTGGGCGTTGAGGCAAAGAAACAGGACGGAACTAAAGTCATTGTCCACGCGAAGGCAGTTATTGTGGCTACCGGCGGCTTTGGCGGTAACCCCGCCCTTTTGCGCAGATTCTTGTTTAACGATCAGTTCTATGACCGCGGCCTTACCACTATGTGCTCCGGTGACGGCATCCTCATGTGTGAAGCCATTGGTGCTCAGCTGGGTCCGGAGATTATGCCCCATATGCAGGAATTTGGCGCCAACTTTGGTTTTGACTTCACGGCCAACTACATCAAATACATTACCTACGCCGGCTTCTTGCAGGTTAACTCCGAGGGCCTGCGCTTTATGGACGAGTCCCGCTGCATCTCTGACCCCATGGGTTACGGCTGCGCTGCGCTGCGTGTTCAGGGCTACTACTACATCATTATGACGCAGGGCATGGTTGATGAGCTTATCGAGAAAGGCGTGGACGGTTATTATAACGGCGAACTTGCGACCTACTTTGACACCGCAATTATGGGCCGCGCCATTACCCCGCTGCCCACATTACAGGATAACCTCAATCTCACCATCGAGAAGGGTCTTGCCTGGAAGGCCGAGACACCCGAGGAGCTTGCCCAGATGATTGGCTTCACTGATCCGTCAGTCTTTGTGGATCAGTTCAACCGCTATAATGAGCTGTGTGCAGAGGGTCTTGACGCTGATTTTGGCAAGATTCCGCAGATGATGAGGCCTTATGAGGGAACACTGTACGCAGTACGCATGGCTATCCCCATCATGGGAACTCTGGGCGGTGTCAAGATTAACCAGCGCATTGAAGCTGTTGACACCAACGAGAAGCCCATTCCCGGCCTCTATGTAGCCGGCCAGGAAGGCGCCGGGTTCTTTGCATATCCATACTATGAGACCAAGTGCTCCACCAGCACCAACGCCTACACAACCGGCCGTCTGGCTGCTCTGAACGCTTCAGCATACATCGACACGCTGTAAGTAACTGTTTTTAAGACATGGGATGTACTCCCTGTCTTATAGTTTACAAGCTGCCGGGAAGCCCGCAAGGCCTTCTCGGCAGCTTTTTGCATTTATGAAACATCATATTAGCAAATTCGAGACTTAAAGGCGCTAGGCTTTGCGAAGCACATTACCAGATTTTTGCGTAGGGGACAAATCAAAAATGTCGTTTCTGAGTTGACTATTTGCTTTTGCGTTACTTTTCATGCCCTTGCCAGTATATGACTGGATTTGAAGGACTGTGTCTGTCCCAAAGTAAAGGATACGGTTGCTCCGGAAGGCCTTTCTGTCCAAAAGTAAAGGATACGGTTGCTTATTTTGCTTGCCGAGAAGGACTCGCATTTGTACGCACTCATTTTACCTGCGCTTTTGTCAAATCCTGCTTTGTTCCGTTACTTTTTGAGCAACCGTATCCTTTACTTTTGGACAGACACAGTCCTTTAAATCCAGTCATATACTGGCAAGGGCATGAATTGCAGCTCATAAATTTTCAAAATAATTACAAATGTAATCATCTGATTGCAAATGTTAAAGCAGCGTGCTATTATTTTGATAATAGGCGTGGGATTATTGGTTTGATGTTTGGAGGTCACAATATGTCCAGTGTACTCATTCAATTCAGAACAGAGGAGGTAGAAAGGCTCAAAGCGATTCAGATTCTTGATAAGCTGGGTCTTTCTCTTCAGACTTATCTAAGAATGTGTATATTAAGACTCAACAAAGAAAGCGGCATTCCTTTTAGTATGAAGCTTGAAAAAGAACCTAACCCAGGTATAGCAGCTTTACAACAAGCGAGTATGATTGCTGAGAAATACGGAATTGCCGATATGACCTTAGATGAAATAAATGCAGAAATTGCAGAGGCAAGAAAGTAGGTATCTGTGAAGTACTATGCAGCAATTGATACCAATGTTCTTGTTTCTGCAATGCTCAAGCACCAATCAGTACCAGGTAATATTTTGGATCTGGCATTCGAAGGGCCAATTATTCCTGTTTTAAATAGTGCAATAGAAAATGAGTATCGTGAAGTTCTTTTACGTCCAAATTTCATCTGTCAGAAGATATTGTAAACAGCATCATTTCAGCATTCCAAAATAGAGGCATTTATCTTGATGCCGAAACAATAGACATCGAGCTTCCTGATTCAAAAGATCGCGTATTCTATGAAGTGGTAATGGAAGCAAGATAAGAGGAAGATGGTTTTTTAGTCACCGGTAATATCAAACATTTTCCGGAAAAGTCATTCATTGTAACGCCCCGCCAAATGCTGGATATCATTGTTTCAGACTATAATAATCAGGGGTAGACGGATCTTTAATAGATAAGAAGAAGGTCTGGTGTGTCAGGAGACGGTTCCACCGCAATAAAGTTAAGGTCGTTTGTGAAGACCGCCGGTATAGCAGGTGGAGTTGTTGCCGCAGGTGCGGTTTCAAGTACAGCTTTTGCAGACGAGAAGCCCGCTGAAGGTTTTGCATCCCAAGTAACCGAAACAAAAGAGCGCGACATCTGTGTAGTTGGTGCTGGCATCACAGGTCTTGCTGCATCAGTGCAAGCAGGTTGTGCCGGGTTTGCAGAGGCGCAGCCTCTTTTGACCACAACATCGTATCATATGATTCAATTGCTTCCACAAGCGTCGAGATTCCTTTTTCTGCGAGGTTGATGAAGGGGAGAACGCTCTCGCCCCATCCGGCAATGAGGTTAAACCGATTGCCGCAAAACTGTTGGGAGCCATATCCTTGGAGGTCAACTCCGTGTACCCAAAAGTTTTTGTTGTATTTGGAACGATACGTATCGGCAAGGCCCTGCACGGTTTTATAGAGACCGCGGTATGAACTGTTGCATTCGTTATCGCTAAAGTAGATTACCCTGTCAAAAGGTTTAAGGCAAACAGACGCATCTTCTTCCAGCGCATACTTCATAGGAAGGGATAGGTCTGTTCCTCCTCCCGAGGAAGCATTGTTTGCGCAAATATCCAAGATAGACTCATATTTGCCGTAATGAGCAATCCGGTAGCCCTTTGAACTTTTACTCGGCTTCTGCCACCATACAAAAGCCGCATCAAAATAGCAAACAGTCGCGTCTTCGCACAGGCGGCTTGACATGGCGCCAAACAGCGAGGCGATATCGCAGCAACGGACATCGCTCTTTAAGGATATGCGGGCACCCATAGACCCTGAATCATCCACCGCAATAAGCGTTCGCCCGGGGATGGGATCCATGTTATCTATTGATGCAACAAGTGCATCTTCCAGCGCTTTGTGTATCTGGGGAGTAATTAGCTTCTCATCAGCTAAGGTACGGTATGCGCTATAGAATCTAAAAGGCAGCTGGCGGCTCTTGCGCACCTGGTCGGGATCAGAGAGCTTCTCTAAAACCGGCTCAACATCAGCTCCGCTTTGAATGATATTCCTGAGGTTTCTGAGCAGGGCCATATAGCCAACCTTTCCCGAGGAAATCAGCTCATCCCAGACCTCTTTAGTATTGCCCCTCGTAGACAGCTCAACTTCCCAGGTATAGGGCGTCCCAAGCTCATCATCAAGGACTTTCTTAAAAAGTAGCTCGATTTCTTTTGTTTTGGGAACGGGATGCGTTATCCGCAGGACGTCGCGGAACTTAAGCGATTTATTGCCTCCGCTATACTTTGCAATTTGATACTCGTCAAACTGCTGTAGTGCATTCGCCATTTCGCGCTTCATTGCATTGGGGAACGGCTTGCCATACAGGCCCTTATAGCAAGACATAATCTCGGTAATATCGTCCGGGCGTACTACAACGTTTTTGATGACATCCCTGGTAAACTCATGTGCTTCCCGGGCTATGACCGCTGTGAGCACATGGCTGGCCGAGCGCATATTGCCAACGTTTCTTGCATAAGCGGCTAACTTGGCAAGAAAAGCCGGATCGCTTTTGGCACAGTTTGTTGCCAGGCGCACAATGTCCTCATCAGTACTCCCGTAGTACTTGGGTTCCCCAAACATGGTTGTGAGCACGGCAGTGACCAAATGCTCTTTTTCAGACATGGAATAGGCAATATAACCTGAGCGGTTAGTTGTAGTTGCGGTGTTTGGAAGATTGAATTTTGACATGGGCAGCCCTCCCTTGCGTTTATCCATATCAAAAGAGTTGCCGGGCATATTGACTGCCCGGCAACTCTATCATTACACACAGAGAATAAGCGACAACGGTTTGAACTTAAAGCGCTCTGACCATCTGAGCTACGGAGAAACCCCCGGCAGGATTCGAACCTGCGGCCTCTCGGATATGTGCCGAAGTAACCGTAATCTGCACTGCTGTGTATAATTGTCAAATACAGCCGAGAAAAGCGGCCTTAGCAAGATTGCCAAACGGCCTTGGCTTTACTCGCAGGCAGGGATTATTCTATGACAATTATCACAAAAGTCAACTCCTCCGTGAGGCAGCAAAAATCGTAAGATTATTACAAACGTAACAGGCGGGAACTGGAACTCTGGTCTACTGTGTTAGCATGTTCATAATGAAGATGTCATCAAAAGACAAAAGAAATGGTTTAGCGCAAAGGTGACACTGGATATTGGAGAAAGATGAGAAATGATCAAGAGAGCTGATAAAGAAGATGCAAACGTACTTGCGGTGTTAGCAATACAGCTGTGGCCGGATAACGATCCAAACGGATTGACAGAAGAGTTTCTCGAGTTGCTAGAGAAAAAGAATGCAGCCTGTTTTCTCAAATACATCAGCAACAAACCAATCGCTTTTGCGCAATGTCAGCTTCGGTATGATTATGTGGAAGGCACAGACAGCTCACCGGTCGGATATCTGGAAGGCATATTTGTAACAGAAGAATACCGCAAGCAAGGCTATGCTGCAGAATTGCTGGCAGAATGTGAAAAGTGGGCAAAAGAGCAAGGCTGTATGGAGTTTGCCAGTGATTGTGAACTTGATAATATTGACAGCCTGAGATTCCATCTGGCGATGGGATTTGAAGAAACTAACAGGATCATTTGTTTTAAAAAGGAACTGTAGATACGTTTTGTCAAGAAGCTCATCAGCATTCGCGTAGAGAAATCG
>JAFWFL010000035.1 GCA_017515595.1 Coriobacteriales bacterium | reverse complement strand
CATACATTCCGTCCTGAGCGTTTTTATGAGGCGAAAGCGAAGGACGGAATGTATGCCCGCCTCTTCCCAAAAATAAGACAGAGAGCACGACCTCGTGTCAAAAACCCAAACTGAATACAACGGCTTTTACACCTTATCAGTTGCCTTCGGCAACAGCATCCCCTCAAAAGGAAACTATAAAACCTTACGCACCTTTTGTCAGGTCATAAAAAAGGGGCTGTAGCACTTGATTTGCTACAGCCCCCTTGGGTCTTACTTTAGATTATAAACTTTTGAGTAGTTATTACTCGATGGCTCCGCCGGGGAAGTCCTTGATCATGCCACGGCGCATACGGTCGATGGCGATGGTCTCAACGGCGTCAACGTAGTCGCGGCCCATCTCGGGGAAGTCGCCACGATACTTAAGGATGCGGGCATCAACCGGGCAGACGGTAACACACTGGCCGCAACGGACGCAGGTGTTGTTGTGGAGGCAATAGCCGTCCTCATCAAAGCTGATTGCCTGCATGGGGCAACGCTCGATGCAAGCGCCGCACTGGATGCACTTGTCGGGGAAGTACTTAAGCAGGTAGGCGTTGATGTTAACGTTGGAGTAACCGGCGCCACGCTGTGCCTTCCAGCCACTCAGGTTGCCGCAGCAGTCGCCGTGGCACATGCACATAATGTCAACGTCCTTCATGCTGAGGGACTCGGGAACCATGCCGCGCCTCATGCCTTCCTCATAGAGGGCAATGGCCTCTTCCTGAGTGATGTAGCGGCCAATACCGGTCTCTGCGAAGTACTCGGCGAGTTCGCCAAAGCTCAGGCAGGTCTCGAACGGGTGGCCTTCCTCGGTCTCGGCAATGTCGACACCGTTGCACATGGGCAGGCCAAACGATGCCCACATAAGACGGCACTGGCACGGAGAAACGGTGATCTTCTCGTTCTCTTCGATAATGCGCTTCCAGTCCATGAACGGAGCAAGCTCGTCCTCTTCTACAACGTCAACGCTCACAGGATAGGTGTGGAACAGCGGGACCTCAATGTTGAATGAAGAACCCGGATCCTTGCCGCCAATGCCCTGCATGTCGAACATGGCTGCTGCCTTGAGAGCATCTTCACCCTCGGGGATCTTGTTGTTGCCGCCGTTCTGGAAGTATGCACGAAGCTCGTTGAACTCCCAGAAACCGTTGATATGAGGAAGCAGGTGATAAACCATGTGGCCTGAATGGTTGGCCTTCATGATGAGGTTACGGTTAGCCATATCCTCAAGAATCTCCTTGCACTCGTCAAGCGGACGGCCTGATGAATGATGATACTCGTTGGCATCAAAGTAGGTGAGGATGGGCATCTCGATCTCATGCTGAGCGTCTTCTTCGCTCCAGAGATACATAAGCATTTGATAAGAGGTTGGGCCAGGGGTGCTGCCAATGCCTGAACCAATGCGGTTAATGTGGTTGCGCAGCTTGACGTATACCTTGGGAACTACGGTACCGTCGGGAAGAACAACATCCTCGATCTCCTCAAGAGGAAGCTCGTCGAGAACCATGTCGAGAACATCTGAACGAGGGACATCGGCCATCTCAGGAAGAATATTGCCATATGCTGATTCGCGGGTGGTGTGAGGAGCAGCTACGTTTTCTCCCCAATACTCGCTCGGATCCTCCAGCTCAAACTGCAACGCAAAGTCTTTCTCAGGATCTCTGTTCTTCAGAATGTTATCCCAAGCGCTGCTATCTGCATCGCGCAATTGCAGAGCCTCTCCACCTGAAGCATTGGCCTGAGTGGCCATAATGGTATTAGCGGCAACAGCGCCCATCATGCCCATCCCCATGAGACCTACAAAACTACGACGGCTTACGTTTTCACTCATAGTGTTTCCCTTCTCCTACTTCCTAAATTTCATAATTTAGGTACTTTCATATGCGCCAATGCTTTTTTGAACAATTGCTCCCACATACACATGGCGCTGAACGTACATGGTTATTTTTCGCTCAAGCGTCAAAACTGTAAATAGACAATATATCTGTAAACGTCTATATGCTAGACTCCAAAACTGATATTATCGAGTATTGTTACTTATCATATTTATGTATGATTTAGTATTATGAATACTGGTTTATTCATACTGTTTTTGCACTTCATGACTCTCAGGCAATTTGGCACCACCATGGAAAGGAGACACTCCGTTGTCACGCGCAGACCTTATGAAGCGGCACTTTTCTGATACTCTTATGGAGATGTGCAAAACCAAACGTTTAAATGAGATCACCGTTAGTGATCTCATTCAGGCGGCAGATACCGCAAAACAAACCTTCTATAACCATTTCGCAGATATGGATGATCTTATTTGCTACTCGGCTTCACGGCGGGTATTCTCGGGAGAACTGCCCTCATTTTCTAAAGAATTCCTGCTCAAAACATATGAGTACTCGCTTGCGCACAAAGACTTCTTTAAACAGCTCCCCTACCATACCGGTTATAACAGCTTCAGAGAAAGCACCGTGCGCTGGCTCAAAGAGTACTCCTGTTCCGTTTTTATCAACAACACCATGTCAGAAGCCGAGAAACTCTACCGCAAGCTTCGCATTAACCTCTACGCTGTAGGACAAATGGACATTGTTCTTACCTGGTTCGCATCAAATATGGAAACGCCCCCCGAAATCCTCCTCGAAGCAGTATGGGACTCCGCCCCATCATTCATGAAAAACATAGATGCATAAGCAAGACAAATATCAAGAGGTAGCACAAGAGCTGTTCTTTCGAATCTTTGTCCTCCTGGAGCCTCCGCTTTGATTCTCCTGCTAGTTTTGTTGAGAATCGCTCCTGGTGAGGGCGGCTTTTATGCAGATGGCGAGGTATCTTTGATCCACGGTTGAGGCGATTTTTTTAAGCTCTTGGAGATGGGGCTCCATAGCCTGGGTATAGGGGGTGCTTCCCAACAGTGAGTTAGCAAGCAGCTGCGCTGATACAAGGGCATAGTGGATACCCCCTCCACCAAAGGCATCGGCAAGGCCGGCAGCGTCGCCAATAAACCATGTGTTCTCTTGGGCGCTCAACAATATGTCATCACCTGACGGTACAGGAGCCGAGCGAAGTCTGGGCACATCCAAGCCCAGGCGGTTACAATAGTTACGCAAACGCTCACGTCTCCCTTGGCTGTAATTGTACTGGTAAATGCAACCTATCTGCGCGTCTTCCCTGCGTGGTATGTACCAGCAATATCCGTTAAACTGAGGCATTACGTTAAATTCTATGTAATTGCCAATGTTGGGAACCGTACCCTCAAGTGTAAGTACAAAACGCGCCTTTCTGCCGGTGAGCATTCGCCTTGTTAATGACGTTGCTCCGTCTGCAGCGACAAGCGTGTTATAGGTAATAGTAAGGTGTTCTTTGGTTCTCAGGTCAAGACAGACAGCAGTATGTTCGGCTGTATTTACAGCAGTTGTCTTAACCCGGTCAAGAAGTATCCCGTCACTATCCAGATAGCGCTTAAGACAATAATCATCAAGATCTTTACGCTGGACAATGGGATACTGAGTATGGATGGTATAGGAGCTTTCAAAACAGCTCGTTGTCCAGTCTTGACACTGAAGTGGCTGAAGAGTCAAAAGCTCGTTGGTGCCGTATACTGTTTCAAAGGTTTTCGTAGCCAAGGAAGCTATAATGCCGCCGCAAAGCTTGCTTTTTGCCCGGGCATCCAACAGCTCTGTTACAATGACATTTGCCCCGGCTTGCCGCAGGAGAAATCCGAGTGTCGACCCTGCCAGACCTCCGCCAATTACCAGGTAATCTGTAGTGTATGTCCTCATAAACGGTCCTTTGCCGGTAGACCTACTCGTCGCGGTTCATTTGGGCTACTTCTTCGAGGGAGAAGACCGGGCCGTCAAGGCAGATGAATTTGCCGCCTATGTTGCAGCGGCCGCATTTGCCAATGCCACATTTCATGCGCATCTCAAGGGTCGTGAGTACGTTCTCGGGTGCGTATCCTTCTTTGAGAAGCTCTTTGGTACCGGTGCGGTAGAGGCTCGGACCGCCGCAGATCACGGCTACGCGGCCTTCTCCGTTTGAACCCATGGGGTCAATAGCGAGTTTCTCGAGATAAGGGGCTGTATAGGCTACTTCGCCGTCCCAGCGGCTGTCTTCGTGGTAAAGAGAAACATGCACACCCATGTTGTCAACGGTTTTCCACTCGTCAAAGAGCTGGTGCTTAAACACAAGCTCGTCATAGGTGGAGCCGGAGTATACGAGGTCAATACGGCCATAGTCTGCGCGGTGCTCAAGGCAGTACTGCAAAAACGAGCGCACAGGCGGGAGACCAATACCGCCGGCAATAAACAGCATGTCTCTGCCGCGGCAGTCTTCATACGGCCACCAGTTTCCGTACGGCCCGCGCACAAAGACCTCGTCGCCTTCGCTGAGAGCATGAAGCATCTCGGTCACCTGTCCCACACGCTTGACAGTGAACTCAATCCAGTCTTCGCCCTGTGCGGAGATAACAAACACGCATTCGCCGGAGCCTATGATTCCCATGATGCCAAACTGGCCTGGTTCGCCCAAAAACGACGCTTCGCCGTTGGGCATCTGCAACCTGAACGACTTGACATCAGGTGTCTCGACAGTGATTTTAATGACTTTTGCTACTTTGGGCACGAGGGCAAGCTGAGCCTTGGCGCACCCATGCTGAACGGTTATTTTAGGCATCAGAAGCTCCTATGTCGTCAATAAGGCGGGTAATGTCAAGGGCTACGGGGCAACATTCAACGCAGCGGCCGCAACCAACACAGAGCGTCTTGCCATAGCGCTCCTCAAAGAAGCAAAGCTTGTGCATAAAGCGGTTGCGCACGCGTTCTTTCTTGGTGGGACGGGGGTTGTGCCAGCCAGCCATAGCGGTGTACTCAGAGAACATACAGCTGTCCCAGCAACGAAACCGCACACCCTCCTTCATCTTGTTCTCCTGGCTAATGTCAAAGCAATAGCAGGTAGGACATACAAACGTGCAGGTGCCGCAGTTGAGGCACTTGGTTGAGATTTCATCCCAAATGGGGTCCTCATACATGCGGGAAAGCTTTTGCGGCACACCTTCAAAGTTCAGGCGCAAGCTCGTTTTACCAGGAAGGACTTGGGCTTGCGTATCTTCCAAAAAATCACGCCAGTCTGCTAATGCGGCTTCGCCCTTTTGGGTCTGGGCTGTAACCTTGTAGCAGTCTTCGCAGCTTTTGAGCAGAATGTCTGCATCAGGAGCCTCGTTGGGACTCAGTCCCATTGACTCGCAAAAGCACGTCTCAGCAGGAGCAGCGCAGGTAATACATACGGTGAGGAGTTTTTTGCGCTGAGCCTCATAAAACTCGTCAACAAAGCCTTTGGTCAAAAAGACATCGTCGAGAAGGTTGATGCTGCGCATGTCACAGGGACGCACGCCAAACAGAACGCGCTCAGATGACTCGTCAAACTGCTCCACATAGTGCCCGCCTTCTGCCGTCTCCCCATACCGGTACATCTTTTGGGTCTGCGGGAAGAGCAAATCTTTGGGCGGAAGCTTGGTGTTGTGCAAATCAAAGCGCACATCAAGCCCCTCCCGGTAAGGCGCAAACTTAGAAACACCGTCTATAAGCGCCGGTACAAACACGGTTTTATGTTGAGCAAGGGTACCAAGGAGCGCGCCCATACGGTCTTTTTTGATAATCATGGCTGTCTCCCTCCCTTACATGAATTCCTCGACATCATCAACCTTGTATGTGGTGAGCGCTGAGGGCGGCTCGTCGAGCGAAAGCGCGGTTTCATACTCGCCAAAGAGGTTGTTGATGTCATAAATGACTTTACGGTTGAGCGACATAAGCGGCAGGTCCATGGGGCATACCCGCTCGCATTCGCCGCACTCGATGCAACGGTCACCCACATGCATAACGCGAGTGAGGCCATAAAAGCGGTTCTCGGCTATATTGTTTTGCTTGCCGAGCCAGCCTTCGCGGCGCTGGTCAACAAAGCATTGACGGCACGTACAGCACGGGCACACATTGCGGCACGCATAGCAACGAATACACTTGGAGAAAGCGTTGGTAAAGTATGCTTCGCGCTCGGCGCGGGGAAGGGCTTCTATCTTTTGAATCTCAGCAAAACGCTCCTGAGTCGCGGGCTTAGCCTGAGGTTCTCCGAGCATCTCGTCATAAATAACGGGGTCGCCATGGCGGCACTCGGCACACTTTTTGAGAAGCTCACCGGTGGTGCGGTCGCGCATACCGGGACATCCTATGCCAATGATATAAACGTTTTCGCGCTTGATAACCTCGTCGCTTAAAAGGCGTATGATTGCCCGGGACTCGCACCCGCGCGCAAAGATAGCCACCTTGCCTTTTGCGGTGAGATCGCGGGGATATTTGCCGAGGTTATTCACGCAATACTCGTTAAACACAAGCCTCTGCGTTTTTGCGGCCTGCGAGGTGATAAGCGGCGTGGTTTGGTTCTCAAAACGCCCGGCTTCCCAACCAATCACAGCGTTTACCTCGCCTGATTCCAAAAGCTCCTTTGCACGGGAGCGCATGGCTTCTTGGATATCGCTCATTACTCCACCTCCATGCCGCTCAATACCAGCTCATGGTTTAGGTGTAAGGGACCAAGCGCGCGGACCTGCTCCACAACCTCGGTAACAGTATCGCGGAACTTGCCTGCCTCGGCACCGCTGATCCAACGCACCTGAAAACGCTCGGGCTCAAGGCCCTGGTACTCGAGAAGACGCTTGAACACGAGCATGCGCCGGCGGGCAAAATAATTACCGGTTGAATAATGGCAGTCACCCGGGTGGCAGCCGCAAACCAGCACGCCGTCACAGCCCTTGTTCAGCGCGTCAAGCGCATACTGCGGGTTCATGCGCCCCGAGCAGGGAATGCGCAAAACACGCACGTTAGCGGGGTAGTTCATGCGGTTAAGACCCGCAAGGTCAGCACCGGTATAAGTGCACCAGTGGCAGCAAAATGCCACAATTTTTGGCTCCCAGGCGCCTGGGGTTGTCTCTACCATTGACATAGGGCGTCCACCTCCCTCATAAGCGATTCATTGGTATAGCCGAGAAGGTCCATAGCTCCCGCGCGGCAGGTAACCGTACAGGCACCGCAGCCCTGGCAAAGGCCGGGGTTGACGCTCGCAACCGTGCGGGTAATTTTTTGAGAATTCTCGCGGAACTGTTTTTGCACAAGGGTAATGGCATGGTACGGGCAAATGTTGACGCACGCCCCATCGCCCTGGCAAAGTGCCTCGTTCACGCGGCTGATCTGCGGGTTCGATTCAAGGTGATCATGGTTCAAAAGTCCAATCACCTTTGATGCCGCTGCACCGGCCTGACATACCGTATCAGGAATATCTTTGGGACCTTGAGCCACACCTGCGAGGAACACGCCGGCCGTGTTTGTCTCAACCGGGCGGAGCTTCGCGTGAGCCTCGGTAAGCCACAGGTCTTTGTCGCGTGTTACGCCGAGCATAGAGCCAAGCTTGTCTACGCCTTCTGCCGGAACCATCGCGGTTTCGAGAACAACCATATCGGCTTCGATGCGAATCTGGGCACTTGTGAGCGTATCCTCGCCCAGGCACACCAGGCGGTCGCCCTCTTTATAGATTTTTGAGACACGTCCGCGCAGGTACTGAGCACCGTCCTGGAGCGTATTCATATAGAACTCATCATAGCCCTTGCCCGGGGTACGCACATCCATGTAGAAAACAAAGCACCTGCCGTCAGGCACTTTGTCCAGGAACTGGTGGGCATGCTTTGCGCCGTACATGCAGCAGGCACGTGAACAATAGGCAACACCCTTATGAGGGTCCCGGCTACCTACGCATTTAATTATTACCACGTTTTTGGGCTCTTTGCCGTCTGATGGTCTCAGTATATGACCTTCAGTAGGACCTGATGCATTCACAAGGCGCTCAAACTGGAGACCGGTAATCACATCAGGATACTTGCCTCCGCCGTACTCAGGATAAAGCGGCTTCCAGTCTATGAGCTGGTATCCGGTGGTAAGCACAATAGCGCCGTAACGCTCGGTGGTCACTTTGTCCTCGTCATCATAATGAATAGCGCCGGTGGGACATATCTTGGCGCAGGCACCGCACTTGTTCTCTTGAATTTTACGGCAATGCTCGGCATCTATAACGGGTTTTGCGGGCACTGCCTGGGCAAACATCTTGTAGATTGCCGGGCGGGCCGACATGCCCTGCTCAAAGTTATTAATAACCTTTGTGGGGCACTTTGTGGTGCAGGCGCCGCAGCCGGTACAAAGGTTGTAGTCAATGTACTTTGCTTTTTCACGAATGGTTACGTCAAAATTGCCCACATAGCCTTCGACACTCTCTACCTCGGCATATGATTTGACGGTAATATTGGGGTGGCTGCCCACCTCGCTCATCTTTGGCGTGCAGATACACGCCGAGCAGTCCATAGTGGGGAAGGTCTTGTCGAGCATAACCATCTTACCGCCAAGCGACGTCTCACGCTCAACTACGGTTACCTGGTATCCGGCATCGGCAATGTCGAGAGCCGCTTGCATGCCGGCAATTCCGCCGCCCACTACCAAAGCCCGCTTGGTTACCGGAATCTGAGTGCTCTTAAGGGGAGAAAGCTTATCAACCTTGGCAACAGCCATCTTAATAAGGTCAATGGCTTTGGCGGTGCCCACTTCTTTGTCTTTATGGACCCATGAGCACTGCTCGCGCAGGTTTGCAACCTCTAGCATATAGGGGTTGACCGGGGTATCGGCAAGAAGCTTGCGCCAGGTCAGCTCATGCATACGCGGCGAGCAGGTGCCCATCACAACGCGGTCAATGTTGTACTTCTCAATCGCGGCTTTTACGCCTGCCTGACCGGGGTCAGAGCAGGTATATTTATTGGTCTCGGCATGCACCACGTTAGGGAGGGTGCGGGCAACCTCGGCGACCTTCTCGACATCAACCGTGCCTGCGATATTGCTGCCGCAATAGCAAATAAAAACACCTATCCTACTCATTATTGCTCACCTCCCTGCGGAGAATGAACGTCCTCGGCCTTGGCTTGCTTTTTTGCGGCAAGTTTAGCGGCGCGCTCCTCTAGCTTGCGGGCTTCTTCTGCCGCAGCAAGTTTGCGCTCCTCCTCAATTTGGGCCGATTCCTTTACCTTTTGATCTATAAAAGCAGGAGCTCCCGGCTGGAAGTGCACATCAATCCCCAGCGTCTTGGCATCGCCACCCAGAGCAACTCCCAAAAGCTCCGTGAAGAAGAACACCGGGAGATCAAACGCCGGCTTACCTGCCTCAGCACGCTCTTTGTTGATAGCTTTTACACGCATGTCAAGATTCATCCAGCACAGAGGGCACGCGGTAACAATCGCATTGGCTCCGTTGGCCTCAGCATTCTGGAAAATGCGCTCTATGAGCACGCGGCTTGGCTTGGGAACCGCCATTTGCTGAGCCGCTCCGCAGCACTCGGTTTTAAAACTCCAGTCAATGGGCTCGGCGCCGGCAAGACGCATAATGGTATCCATGCTCTGGGGGTCTTCAGGGTCATCAAACTTGCAGACTTCTACCGGGCGCACCAGTGCGCAGCCATAGTAGCAGGCAACTTTGAAAGCGCTTAAGGGCTTGGTAATCTGCTGTTGCAATGCATCTTTGGCTTCTTGCGTGCTAAACACTTCAAGCAGGTTCATAACCTGTACGCTTGCCTCATAGGGCATGTTAATCATGTCGCGCACGTGCTCAAGGTTCTCTTTGCTCGCCTGCGCATAAACAAGAGCGTCTTTGAGCGCCGCATAACACCCTGCACACGGAGCAACAATGGGTCGTGAAGCGTCGAGTTTCTCGGCCAGAGCAAGGCTTCTTGAGGGCAGTGCATAACCCAGGTCATAGCTCGTGAGCTTGGCGGCCGAGGTTCCGCAGCAGCACCACTCAGGAATCTCCTCCAGCTCAATGCCTATTTTTTTACACACAAAATCAGCTGACTTGGTATAAGAAATTCCCGTTGAATTGGCCGAGCAGCCCGGGAAGTACGAGTATGTTGTCATGAAGCATCACCGCCTTTGGGAGCCTCTTTGGCTGCTCCGTTGTTTTGGAGCACGCGGTCTATAAGCGCGCTTACCTCGTCACGCGAGTCAATGTTGTGCGTGGCAATGCCAATCATACCGCGCGCAAACATGGCCGGCGCGCTGTCAACATCCTGCATCAGATGTCCTGAACGCAGGTTGTACTTCATAGCCAGATACTGCTCGTTGGAGCGGCCATGCGCGCGTACGTTCTTAATGAACTCATCCTCAAAGACATCTGCCTCGCGCACAGGCGTAATGCCTGCGTCTTTTGCGGCATGACGCACCGCCCGCATTGTGGCGCAAATATCAACATTTTGCGGGCAACGTGCTGTACACACGCCGCACTGTGCACATACCCAGGGTGTCTTTGAATTGAGCACTTCCTGAACTTTGCCCAGTTGCAAGTATCGTATGACTTCGCGCGGCATAAGGTCCATACCCTGGACCATGGGACATCCGGCACTACACTTACCGCATTGGTAACAGTCTTTAAAATTAACCTGTGCCTCTGCGGCAATCGCAGCAACCGCCGTACGGTCGTCTGCAGGAATGACCGTCAGATCGACGATCTTCACTTTGGATCTCCTCTCCTCTATGAGTCAATCTCACGCCAAGCATAGTAACAAAGAGAATTATTTATAAAAGATTTATTGCACTAATCACTCTGCGAACGGCAAAATTCAAAATAAATCAAAAACGTCAGCACCATGCCAATAGGAACAGCAGACTCTCCAAAAACTACCCTCGCGCATAGGAATCGCTCTGTTGCTGCTCAATTAATCCAATTAATTAGGTAATACATTTGCATATTTGATTATCGTCAAGAAGTCCCGTGCTTCTGAACTGGGCGTTCTTCTCGACAAGGTAATCCGGCGTAGTTCAATCACCTAATTAATTGGATTAATCGAGCAGCAACAGAGCGATTCCTATGCGCGAGGGTAGTTTTTGAGAGTCCGACGGAGGGTTGGTACATATCTTTTTCTTTTATATTCTCTGACAAGACATGCGTTCGTATCCCAATAGTCACGTTACAATTGTCATCTCCGATTTTGTGAGACCATTCGCTTTGGTGGTTTTTGGGGGGAAGTACATGAAATTATCCGGTTCTTCTCAACAAGTCTATACTGTCTGCGAAATCATCGTAGCCATTGTTGGCCTGACTGCTCTTTGGGTTAGTTTTCGATACCAATCTTTTCTTCTTGGTGTGTATCCGCCTGACCTTCCTGTTTACTTCTTTCATATCGAATTACCCGTTATATCTGCTTTCCGCGTATTAACGGCGCTGCTTGCTGTTGTCGTCGTAGTTCTCAAACAGCATATTAGCCGTTTACTGATTTCTTATCCCCTGGTCTGTGCCATTCTTATAAGCGTTGGTTCTGTTGGGGTAATACTGGCGTTGCTTGTGCAACAAGGTATATTGGATTCCGGCTGGCTCTGGTTGTCGTTTATCCTACTGAATATCAGTCTTATGGTTGCCCATCTCTCTTGGGCGCTTTTATTGAGCCAGCAGTTTGGAGGACGTGCGATTATCCTTATGGGGATAGCCTTTCTTTTGAGTATTCCCGTTCCTGACATGTCCTTAAGAGGCTGGGATGCAACCATCTACTGCGTTGCCGTTCCGCTTGCCCTTGCGCTACAAATCGCTCTTGCGGCAAGAACTCCTCGTTCTTCAGAGACACCATCCGTCACGATGCAAACTCTAAGCAATAAGAGTCAGACAAACTGTTATCCAGCGAATCCTCTTGTGTGGTGTCTTTGCATATTCTTGCTGGTTGGAAGCTTTGTACGGGGTTTTGTTGACTTAAATGGCGGGATCGAATCATCCATAGGAATTTGGATCGCATTTTCGATCGCTTTTTTGTTTGCCACAGCATGTGTTGTCTTTGGTACCAGGTATCTTAAAGATGATTTAGACGATGACACTGCCGAGAAATACGTGAACCATTTTGTTTTGGGATGCTGGGCAGCGCTCGCTGTCACTCTGATCATTGGTATCTTGATGTTCTTGGCGTTTGAGCAATATGCTCTGGGGGGAGACCTGGTTGTTACCGCAAGAAGCGCTCTCGAGGTCGTATTATGGATTACCCTGTGTGATTATGTTCATCGTTATAAGGTTCCGGCTATCCCGCTGTTTATTGTTTGTGTGGTGCTTGTCGAAGTTGCCTCCTGGCTTCTCAGCTATTTAGTTGTACCTCTTGTCTTTGCGGTCAGTGCACCAATTGATGTATACACATTTATCGTCACATCAATTCTTTTGGTATTGGGATTTGCCTTGGTGTTTTTTGTAACACGTGATTCCTTGGCGGCCAGCAAGAGACAATCTGCTGTTTTAGAACATACTGCAGATAAAGACAGTCAGTTCAGTGTTTCATCAGATTATGCTATCCAGCTCATCCTCGAAGATACCTATGGCCTCACATCACGTGAGGCCCAGCTTGCGCTTGAGTATGCCAATGGGTACAGCCTTAAAAAGGTAGCCGAACATCTTGGTATCAAACAGTCCACAGCTCAAGGCTATATTCGTAAGGTGTACCCAAAACTTGGCATCAATTCAAAAGATGAACTTGTAGATCTTATTGCAGCGCTGCAGCAACAGCCTCTTTAAAGCCGCGAAGGGTGTTTGAGGCTCCGGCAACAATGTCAACAGCGGCAATGTCTTGTTCTTCAACGATCTTCTCGCAATATGCGGGTAAAGCAGTACCGCCATACTGCGGGGTCTCGTCAAGACCGACACCCTCACATGAGACAATCTTGCCGTTTTCGACCGTGATAGTCACATGAATGTTGCCGCCAAAGCCGTGGCCGTCTCCCTCATAGGTTCCGTCGGCAATACCCGTGAGATCAAGACCTGCTTCGGGCGCTATATCTGCAGCTTCACTTGCGAGCACTTCGTTTTGCGTGAGCGCAACTTGGGTTGCTCCTTCAAATGCTCCAAAAGCCCTCTTGGCAGCATTGGCACCGGAGACGCGGCCATATACCATACCCTCGGCATTGTTTCCTCCGCCATTGTACATGTCGGGGAAGATAGAACCAATTTCTCCTGCGGAGAACAAGCCCGCGATAGGCATACCGTCAACATTAATAACCTGGCCATACTTGTTGCGACGAGGACCGCCTTGGGTATTGAACAGCGTGGGACCAATCTTTACTGCATAGAACGGGCCGTTTTCGATGGGCATGGTGCACATTCGGCCCCAGTCATCCTCTTCGCCTGCGCCATCGTTGGCATGGCAGTGGCGGTTGTATTTCTCGAGAGCAATATCGAGCTCACCGTTGAGGTTGAACTCAGGAGCATCGCCAATCTCGCGAATAGCAGCTGAGAGCTCTTCGATCGTTGCACCTTGAATGATCTGGCCGTCCGCAAGCTCAGACGAGTTGTCTTCGCTGAATCCGGGAATCATTGGTCCGTCTATGGCCGCAGCCTCCGCAATGTAGTACACGGGAACCGGCATTGGTGTAGAAATCCATGCACCACCAATATCAATGCGCCCATGACGTCCCTTGGCGAACTCGTTTTGGAAGCGCTTGCCCTTGATACCGGCGAAGATACCCTTCATCTCAAAAAAGCTGTCCATACCAAGCGAAGTGCATGTCGACAACCTGGGGTTTTGATACGCCCACTGATAACCGGAAACATTGCTCATGTGCCAGAGATCCGCGCCAACCGACTGAGCCATCTTGATGCCGTCACCGGTGTTCATGGTGCCAGCACGCAGGTAGGTATACGGCATTTGTGTATAGCTGGAGATCATGTCGGGGTTAGCCTCAAAACCGCCGGTTGCAAGAACAACACCACCGTTTGCTTTGACGCGTATCTCGGCACCGTCCTTCTCGACAACAACACCCACAACCGAACCCCAGTCATCGGCAATAAGACGTTTTCCGGGGGCGCCAAGCCATACCTCTAAGCGGTCGCCCTTACGCTGTGCCACAGCATTCTGGCACAGCTTGTAGTACTCGCCGTTAAAAGCTTCACCATTTGTCATAAGAGCCAAACAGTGTATGGACTCGGGAATCTCAGAGAATTCATTCCAGACATCAATGTAACCCGGACGGCCCATACCAAACAGATTCTCAAACAGCGTCCACTCAGGGTTGCCAAACTCTGTCGATTCAGGATTCTCACCGGGGTTCTCCGCAGGATATGCGAGATCTGGGTTGGCCCCCAGGGTATCTACCAGCCAATTAAAGTTTGAAGCGCATTCTTCGCAAAACGCATGTAATACTTCATCCTCATAATTGTTGTACTTTCCGCAGAGCTTGCTCAGGTAAATGTAGAGACCCTCTGCGTCGTCGGTGCCCATGATAATTTGTCCGCTGGCTTTTGAGTTGCAGGGTTCCTGGCCTGTAGGAGCCTTCTCGCAAATCAAAACCTTTGCACCTTCTTCATAAGCAGAAACTGCCGCATTTGCTCCGGCATTACCAAATCCCAGTACAACAACGTCATATTCTGCATCCCACTGGGTTTCATCTGATGCAAGCTCAGCACCAAAAGCTGATTCCGCAACTTCGCCCAATGCTAATGCAGCTGCACCAACAGCAGCTCCACCCAAGAAGCTTCTACGAGTAATTGTGCTTTCCATAAGTATCCGTTCCTTTCTCACCATACATATCTACACGTTTTATTACGTTGTAAAGCAGCACAGTCTCCATGTTGTCCTGACTTCACACGATATTCGGAGAATAGGAGAATCGAGAAAGCACGACGGTTATCATTTATAGGGTCTTGTTAAAATTTTCTATAACCTATCCAGCTATAAAATATAGCGTCTATAAGCATTACCAGCTCAAACACATAGAATCAGGAGATATACCAAAAGAGACGAGTGGACCAATAGGAACGGAGGCTATTGGCACACTCAACTTGTTGCGCATAAAACTGACCTGATTTTGGCCACAATTTTTGAATGTGTAGCCATTCGGTGCTCCATCTGAGCTTTACTCCTTCAATCAAATATATCTGCTGAGAAGAACACGCAGGTAAAAAGACTAATGCTATTTGAGAGTTTCTCGGCTAAAGAGATTTAAGCGATGGTTTAGCTTTTTGTGGCTACACATTCAAAATTTGTGGCCAAAATCGGATTCATTTTTTGCGCAAAGAAGAAGTAAGATGGGTAGCGTGCCCACTTTGTTTACTCGCGGTGCCAGCAATTGTTGATCGCCGGTACCAAATTTGTAGATTGGTGATACATTGGGTATTTGTTGCGCATAAAAGCTCTGTTGTATTAATCATCCCGCGAGCGGCAAAATTCAAAATAAATCAAAAACGTCAGCAGGTGACGTAGCATACTCAACGCCACATCATCTACTGACGTAAAAACTCTTTACTATAGCGTTTTTAAATATCTCTTCTGGTACCTACGATAAAGCTTGTTACTATGGATATGACCCACATGACGCCGGTGGTTATGAGGATATGAGTCAGAGCGAGCATATCGCTTGTGCTGGTAAACATTGAGGTCCAGGTTTTACCGTTGGCTATGGAGGTTTCACCGCTTGAGAGGGTGTTTTGGCTCATAAAGGGCAGCCAGTCAATGATGGCTTCCATTAACTCGGCAGCATCAGACGAGGGAAGCAGCAGCATAATACCGGTAAGGATTCCGCCTATGGTTGATGTTGCGAGAACAACAGCGGTTACGCAGCCCAGAGCTTTGCTCTTTGTAAGCCATGTAATACAAGCTGTTATGAAGGCATAACCGCATGCAAGAGCCCACGCGACGGCGCACCAGCCCAAAAACACCGGCCAATCTATACTTGCAAATCCAAACCCTGCAACGCGGAGCGCCACATAGGTTGCCAACATGCTGATAGCCTCAAGAAAGAGCGTATAAAGCGCAAAGAGCAGGAACTTCTCGGCAAAATATGATGCACGTCCCTGCCTGGCCGAGAAAAGCCCCTGGATGTAACCGGTGGAGAAATCGCTCACAGCAACAAGCGCCGCAAAAAGGCTTGCAAAGAGTGCAAGGAATCCTCCCGAGATCGCAATGGTTCCATATTCCATTGAGAGACTCAAAGACTGTGTGAGCTGTCCGGTGAGGGCGTCAACCAATGGAGCGCTTTCTGCACCAAGGCCAAACTCGGTTACATCAAATGTTTGGATAGCAAACCATTCAACCCAGGTCATAAAGCAAATGTGAGCTACAAAAATAAGCGCGAGCATCCACATCATTTTGCCGCGTATAAGGCGATATAAGTCGCTTCTGAGGAGTCTAAGCATGGCTATTCCCCCTCTCCATAAGCTCAACAAAGTAGTCTTCTATGTCGCGTTTCACCACACCGAGCTCAAGAAGAATTATTCCGGCATCATAGAGAATGTGCGAAATCGCCTCAATTTCCTGATCATTTGTACCACTGTAAATCACGAGAGCACCGTCCGGAGCGGTCACAATGGGTACCTGGGCATTGCGGGCCCGGAGCGCCGCAAAAGCGCGGGCGGGATCTGTAGCACGCAGACGTACCGCCTGGCCGCAAGAAGCCTGTAGCTGAGCGTCGCTAAACTCGGCAACCATGCTTCCGTCAGAGATCACACCAAAGGTATCGGCCACACGGTTGAGCTGGTCAAGTACGTGGCTGCTAATAATAACGGTAATACCCTGCTCGTGAGCAAGACTCCCAATAACCGTACGCATATCGCGCGTAGCCTCAGGGTCAAGACCGTTAAGCGGCTCATCAAGCAACAAAAGCTGAGGATTCCCCACCAAAGCCAAAGCAATGCCCAGACGCTGCTTCATTCCCAGCGAAAACCCTTTGACTTTTTTGGATCCAACATAAGAGAGACCCACTACATCGAGAAGCGCTTTGCTGCGTTCTTTTGCCTTTTCAACTCCCATAGCACGCGATTTTACCATGAGATTATCAAGCGCACTCAGATTTGGCAAAAGACCGGGATTCTCAATGAGCGCTCCGATGGCATGATCAACACCGTGTTGGTGCGATTTGTCTTCTCCAAAAAGCATGATTTGACCGGAAGTCTGGCGTGCCAAACCGGCAATCATTTTCATGGTGGTAGACTTACCTGCGCCGTTTTTACCCACAAACCCATAGACGGTACCCTGCTCAACACGCATAAAAAGCTCGTTTACAGCGTTCTTTGATCCATATGATTTTGTGAGTGCACGCGTTTCTACCGCAAGCATATATGCACTCCTATCCAAGGGTGACAAAGGGACGGTTCTTGTGTCACCTTTTACAAAAAGTTTCATCAATATTGAACATTATTCTATCGTAAAAGGTGACACGAGAACCGTCCCTTTGTCACCCCTTTGTCACCCGGCACATCTTTTGAGAAAAAGGGGACAGCCCCTTGCTTGCAAAGAGCTGCCCCCAGTTTTTTGGGTTTTAATCCCGCTTACAAATCATAATAGGCATCGAACTCGGCGCCGCCAAAAATCTCAAAGTTGGCAGCGTACTCTTCTGGGCCTTCATAATCAACTACCGTCATAACACCGTCTTCTGATACTTCAACTGTGTAGATGCAGGTAATATCATCAGCGGTTTGTTCCCACGGACGGGCGAAGGTGAATGTGATTTGAGTGGTACCCTCGTCCTGCGGATCAAACATATAAAATGCTGTGGCACCTGCGCCTACCTTACCATCAGCATCTTCATTGGTAAAGCTCTCTTCATACTCAAGGTAAACAACGGACTCATCCTCAATTTGGCATGTCCAGCTATAACCGGTACCCTCATTGTATTCAAACATTGCTATAGCAAAATACTCTGAATCATAATCATAGGAGAGCTTGTCGAATACAAAATCAAAGACAATGCCAAGGGTCGGGGTGCGATACCTCAGAACCATCTGGCCGTACTCAAGGTTGCCGCGCAAGGTATAGAGCATATTGCCGTCTTCATCAGAGAAGCGAATACCTGTTGTTCCGCTGGTCTCCCACTCGCCGTAATAGTTAAAGAGATATCCCCACGGACTTGAGACGGTCAGGTAATAGTAACCGTAATCATCAATGTATACGTCACCGCTAATACCAATCACATTGGTAAGGAAATCAAGAATGGCATCTCCGATGCCGGTTTCAAGACCTTCAATATTAATATCGGTCAGCTGCCACTCGCCTACATAAGGATCCTCTTCAATAACTGCGTCGGGCTCAGTTGTAGGCTCCGGGTCTGCAATTGGATCTACAATAGGATCCTCAATCTGGCCGTTATCAGTTGTCTCAATGACTTCTACTGCCTCTGCAGCACCTGTTTTCTCAAATACGAGAGTTTCTTCAGTGCTGGTACAGGTCAAAAGACCGTCTTCGTCAAGAACAACCGAGTAAAAACCGTTGGCACCAAAGTCAAATTCAAAACCGTTGTCAGCCGCAAGCCAAGTACCCTCAATAAGCTGTGAGTTGCCGGCGTTATTGGCCAGGAGCTCAACTTCACCGCTGTCTTTAACCTGCAAGGTTACTTCAAGCTCAACTCCCTCGGCAGGGAAGGTAATTGGGTCTGAAGCGCCGGGAAGCAGCATTGACTTAAGCGACCACTCGCCAACAATTGCCGTCTCATCAACAGCAACTTGAGCACCCTGAGTGGTTTGGGCTGCCATAGCGATCTCTGTTGCGCTTGGCGCAGCATAAGCGCTGGTAACAGCCATACCTGCGCATGAAAGCACAAGTCCCAGAGAAGCAGCGGCCGCCAGCTTGGCCGCACGCGACCCCCACACACGTAAGATACCGTTTTGTGAACGAGCCATATGACATCCTTCCTTTCTGTACGTCAAAAGACGGCTACTTATTTCACACATTATGAGTATATACGCGTTTGTATGCAAAAAAGCATGTAATCTATACGAATCACTTAATCAGCAGCACTCAAAAACTCTGTTGTTTAGCCAAAGATGTTTTGGATATGTTCCCAAGCTGTATCGAAAAACGACTTTTTCTCGGTGTTTTGTTGTACGGTGGCTTCGCCTGAGAAGTCTGCTTGAGAAATTGACTCTGTTTTCTTACTAGGCTGTTCTGAAGGAGCGAGTACAGGTTCAACTTCAGCTTCTGCGGTTGCTTCCTCTTCTACAGAAATCAGAATGTCATCAATTACACCGTGTATGAAATCTACCACTTCTGAAGGAGCAGCCTCAAGTATTGAATCTTTGAGCGACATAGCTGCATTAATACTGTTATTGACAGTAGTTAATGCCTGGTCAAGTTCCTTAAGACCCGCCCGGGCTTCATAAATACCGGCTTCAAGCTCAGTTACCCGTGTCGCATGCATAGTTTCTACCTCTGCACACGTTGCTTTTGTGGTTGCCTCGGCTTCAGCCAGGGTGTCTATAAGCTGCTGTACAAGTTCAATGTCATGAGCAAGCTCTTCGCTGGATATTTCTCGCGAACCGCCCATCATGCCCGAATCCATTAGGTCCGCCCATTGCGTAATGATGGGAACGGCAACTGAGTCTGCAATATTGTCCGCGATATTAATGAGATTAACAGCAGTTTGGACATCCTGCCCATAGATGGGTACCATTTTTGCAATACCCCAAACCCACGAGTTTGTCTCGGACGTCATAATATCAGTAGAAAGAGCAAGGTCATTCACGGCTGTAAGAGCTTTTTGAAACTCATTGTTTTCTACATAGGTACGTACATCTGATGCATACTGACGCATTTCGATAATCTCATCACGAATACGTGTCATACCGCTGTCCAAGCGTGCACCAATAAGAAAGGTTGCGATACCCAAAATGAGAACCGCAATGAAGATGATCATGAGTACAGCCCATTTGGCTCCCAGCTTGCGAGGCTGCCAAACTGACGGCTCATCAAATTCCTGCGTATGTTTGATAGGCTGCTGTCGCGCCATACAACTCCCGTCGTCATAGAAAAACAACTTTTATATTATGCCACTTATACCCCGGCCTTGTTTCTACGGTTCATGAAGTTTACATCAATATACTCATGCAGCAATAATGACAATATTCATTTCATATACCATAAAATCAGTACGTAAAAGGAGGCTTTATCATGATGTATTTACTGCGAACCGGCAATAACAAAACCCGCCTGCGCTTGATGGTATCTCAAATATGGGCAATCGTTTTTGGATGTATATTACTTGCCGGCGTGCTTTTGGCACCGTCTTGCGTATACGCACAAGAAGCAAATACTTCACAGCAGCCTTTTAGCACGAGCGGAACATTTACCTATTTAACATATGACAGCATGTTTGCTGAATACACGTATACCTATGATGAATCCTGGTTTTACGAGGATGCCTATGTGTATAACCACGAGCTTGCAAAAATGTCTCTTCGCATGTCTCTTGCTGCTTCTGACACAATGTATGCACTCGCAATCAATCTCCCGTTTGCCCGCGCAGCAAACGTGCTTGATCTCATGGGACAGCTTGGATTCGAAACAGATCTCTCATCTGATCTGCTGGTTATTCATTATCCCGAGCCCAGTTTAGAAACCATTGGATTCGCTATAAGCAGCAAAGAACTTGACAGTGACACATCGCTTATTCTCGTGGCAACCCGAGGAGCTGGTTACGGCTATGAATGGGGTGGCAATCTTGAGGTTGGTGACGGAATCTGTCATTTAAACTACGAGCGCGCCGCAAATGAAATTGTGGCAAACCTGGCTGATTATATGAATCAAAATGCCGGTACTCTTAAAAGCACTTGTAAGGTTTGGCTGAGCGGCTTTAGCCGGGGAGCCGCCGTTGCCAACCTGGTTGCCGCAAAACTTGACCAGGGTATTATTCCCGGAATAAACAGCAGCTCGGTATATACCTATTGCTTTGAGTGCCCGCAAAACACACGCGATCAAGCCGCACACGACTCAATGTATGGCAATATCTTTTCTGTGGTGAATCCCCTGGATATTTTGCCGCGGTTTGCTTTTAGCGTCTGGGGTTATACCTGTTATGGCGTCATCTACGAGCTCCCGAGCCTTGACTCAACTCCCTCATATAATGAGCTTAAAAGCAATATGTGCGCCTATTATGAGGATATTCTGAGCCATCGCATGGTCAGCTGCAGCGAAAGCGTAGACCAACTAACGGGAGAAGCATCCGGCGAAGCAGAAACATTTGATACATTTATGGACGCTCTCGGCAAATACTTTGGCAATCCCGCAAAATACACCAAAAAGAACCAGGATGAACTCGTAGCTTATGTCCAAAAACACACAATAAACGATAAGGGATTAGACCTGGGTTCAGTCTTTACCGACATTATAAACGGCGGTACAAGCTCGCTTTGGGGCTTCCCGTTCGCTTACCCAATCGAGACAATCTCTATTGTTATTTACATCAGCCAATACGGTGCATTTAATATGCATTATCCGGAGCTTTGTCTCGCCTGGATGGAGTCGCTTAGTGCAGAAACCTGGCCGGCCATAGCATCATAAACATCTGCTTAAACCAACACATGAAAAAAGCCCCTTGGACCTCTGAGATCCAAGGGGCTTTTTGCACGTTCCAAACAATTACATGACAACTCTGCTTTGTCTGCCCAATACAAGCGCGCTCAAAGCGCAACCAATAAGAATAAACGGCAAACCAATCATAAGCAGTTTCAAACCAAAGAACATCAGGCAAAACAGACCAATCAAAAACATAACGGGTAAGAATGCAATCTGCATACCAATCTTAAAGAGCCCTGCGAACACGCGGAGAACAATACCTGCCAAACCGCCCAAAATCATGAGCATAAACAACAACGACAAGGTGATCATGTGCGGCTCCTTTCTTTTTTACGCGCAAATAAGCTACCTCAAATATACCCTTATTTAAAGCAGCTTAAACACTCAGGACGACGAATAGCTTAAATAACGGGTGACAAAGGGACGGTTCTTGCGTTACCTATTGAAAAGAGAAGAGCCGGCATACATTCCGTCCGTAGCGTTTTTATGAGGCAAAAGCGGAGGATGGCATGTATGCCGGCTCTTCTCT
>JAFWFL010000034.1 GCA_017515595.1 Coriobacteriales bacterium | reverse complement strand
TGCTACGAAGCCCTCCGCAAAGTATTTGCTGGTGAGCGCCTCATCAAACCCGTGAAAAAGGCAAAGAAGTAACACAGAGGGACGGGGGTTGTGTGTGGTTTTGTGTGCCACGTTTTGACCGATATGAGATGCAATCAAAATTGCATCTCATATCGGTCAAAACGTGTCACACAAAACCACACACAACCCCCGTCCCTCTGTGTTACTTCTTTGCCTTTTTCACGGGTTTGATGAGGCGCTCACCAGCAAATACTTTGCGGAGGGCTTCGTAGCAATCATCGATATCCATGCCGTAGTCGTCGCAGTGGAATACGGCTACAGCATAGGGCTTTCTGTCTTCTTTAACGGCGGTAGCGAGCTCTGCGTTCCCCTCGCCGATGAGCTGTGTGGTAGCGGCGGTATCTACGGCTTTCTCGGATTTGCCTACATATGCAAGCTCGTAATCTGCAGGGGCGCTGCGCATGGTCTTTTTGTTCTCATACACCAAAATAACGTAACAACCGGGCTTGCGGCTCTGGCCCGGATCTTCATGCTCCCAGGCGGTTTTGCTAATAAATGCGTCTTTGATTTTGGGAGAAGGCTCGTCTTCCAGCAATTCATAGGCCTCGTCGGCCTGGTCGGTACCGGTGTTTTGTGTGCCCACAATCATGCGCTTTGCCACGACTATCGCAATAACAATGAGAATGGCGATGAAGATAAAAATCATAAGAGAACCAGCCTTTACTTACCCAAAAATATGCGGAGACAACCTTACCATATTCTGCGGCAATCTGCCATCTTGTTTTTTGTGTTTTCAACGGCTACCATATTGTACATGGATACCAAGACGCTGAGACTGGATGTACAACTGGTGGAGCGGGGCCTTTTGCCCTCGCGCGAAAAAGCCAAGGAGGCTATTGCCGCCGGCGCTGTTTTGGTGGACAACAAACCAGCCTCCAAGCCAAGCCAAACCATCCTGCCTGCAAATAAGCTTGAGGTGCTTCCCCATGAATCTCTTAAATATGTGAGCAGGGGAGGGCTTAAGCTCGAGAAAGCCTTGAAGGTTTTTGAGATTCCTCTCGAAGGCGCGATTTGTGTAGACGTTGGAGCCTCTACCGGGGGTTTTACCCAGTGTATGCTCGAGCACGGAGCGGCTCATGTGGTTGCGATTGACGTGGGTCATGAGCAGCTGCATCCAACGCTTGTCCATGATGATCGCGTGACCAATCTTGAGGGCTGCGATGCGCGTGATGCAGATCCTTATTCACTTTATGCAAACGGTATGTTTGACCTCGTGGCCACTGATGTCTCGTTTATTTCTCTCGAGTATATTATGCCGGCTTTAGCGCGATTATCTCAAAAACCGCTCGCTCATGTTGTTTGCCTTATCAAGCCGCAATTTGAAGCCGGCCGGGAGCATGTGGGCAAAAACGGCATTGTTAAGGATCCCAAGATTCATAGAGAAGTTATTGAACGGGTGTGCGGGTATGCCCGGGCAAACGGTCTTGAACCGTGCGGGCTTGATTATTCGCCCATTACCGGCACTAAAGGGAACATCGAGTATCTCTTATACATGCAAAAACCTGCAGATACGGCTCCGTTTGACACATGTTTGATTGCGGAGATTGTTACTTTGGCACACAAAAACCTTCCCCGGTAACTATCTGTTAAGTCTGTTAAGGGAGAAGGTTTTCTGAGTGAATTATAGCTTACGCTTTTGCGGAATGCAGTTTGTCGAGCCAGGCAATCCATTTGTCCATGGTCGCCGGACTGATGGCATGCTCCATTTCGCAGGCCTCGAAATCTGCAGTCTCAGGGTCAACGCCAAGGTCTTCTCGTAAAAACGCGCGCAATGTTTTGTGACGGCGCCAAATCTCGGCTCCGTACGCACGGCCTTCCTTGGTGAGCGTAATACGGCCGTAGCGTTCTTGCTCAATGTAGCCTGCATCGCGCAACGTTTGAAGCGCCTTATTGACGCTTGCTTTAGAAACATCAAGCATGTTGGCGATATCTACTGATCTCACCTCCGCGACAGAAGTTGCAGCTCGTCCTTGGCTTCCCAGGGCTTCTTCCAGCTCGACTATCGCTTCGAGGTAGTCCTCGTTAGCGGGAGTCGAATGGATTTTTACTTTTGGTGCCATAGCCTCTCCTTCACATAATGCAAAACATGTACGCACAGTATAATGCGGCACATGTTTTTGCAGCATATGCCTTCAAATACAATATTATACGATACGTTTCATAGTTTTTTGCTGAGGATTTTTGCAGATACTCCGTTGGTTTATGTTTCTGAAAGGTTTTGACCGGTTATTAACTAAAGAAAGAACATCATGAGCGCATAGGAGCCTACGCCAACAACTATGCACCAAACAAGTGATTTTGTTTTGTATCCTACAACAAACGTACAAAGTGCGGCCACAAGCGGCATAAGTCCGGGCCACAAACCCTGTTCAAACATTGTGGGGCTCAAGAGATCATTTGCAACAAGGGCGGCAAACGCGGCGGGAGGAATGAGGCCCAGCGCATGTGAGACACGCTCAGGGAGTTCCCGGCCTTTAAGCGCCAAGATGGGCACCACACGACAAATGAGCATGGTGATAAGGCATCCAATAAAGATGATGAGATACTCTTGCATACTCATGAGCGTACCTGCGATTCAGGAGAAGGATCCGCAGGTTTATGCTTTTGGCTGTTGCCTTTTACCTGGGCATATAAAACTCCTGCAACAATGCCCAGAACAGCTCCAATAAAGATTGCGGGGCCGCTCAGGCCAATGAGTTTGCAAACAACCACACCAACAACTGCGCTTAAGGCGGTAATAACATTGGTCGCATCTATGCGCTGCATGCACAAAAGGCAGATAAAAATCGCTGTCATCGCGAATGAAGCCAATGCGGTGGGTACGCTTATAAGCTCGCCAATGAGGACGCCCGCTGTGGTTGCAAGAGTCCAGGAAGAAAGGCTAAAAAGGTTGACCATTGTTGCAGATTTGACATCCCAGTTGCCTTCAGCGAACTTGGCGAGGTTAACGCCAAAGCTCTCGTCTGTTACCGTTGCACCAAAAAGAAAAGCGAGACGTTTACTTGCGTTTTCGCAATAACGCGAAAGCGAAGTTGCATAAAGCAGCTGGCGCGTGTTCACTAAGGTTACGCTGAGAATGATAGCCGGGATGCCGGCGCCTGCGAGCCACATATTGGGAATCATATATTCGCCCGCGCCGGAGTAAAAAAGCAGCGACATGATAGCGACCATCCACCAGGACAGACCGGCCTGGCCGCAGAGAATACCGCAGGGGAGGCCCAAAACAACATATCCTGCCATAATGGGCGCTGCCGCCTTAAAAGCAGCCATTATTTGAGAAGAATCTTTTTGAGAAACCATACAGATAAGCGCCTCTAAAGTTTCCAGGCTTTAATGCCGTCTACTGCGATGTCTTTGAGGCCCAAGAAACTTTTGAGTCCCAGCTTAATTGGCTCGTCATAGTGCAAGCCGCGTGCAAGAATCAAAAGCTCTCCGCCTTCAAAGGGCTCAACACGACAAAATCTTCCGGTTTTTAGCTCGGCCGCTTCTTCTGGTTTTGCGAAGCGTGTGGTAAGCTCGGTCATGTCTGTACAGCAGCCAACAGGCGTAACAATATCTATAACAATATGCGAATACCCCTTGCTCTCCATATATGAGCGTAAGCGGTTATCACAGGAAATCTGCATGTTGTTGGCCTTCCTCAAATAAACACCCAAAATATTGAACTAAATATCATAGCAGGTTCCGGATTGAATGTGTGGGCACTTGTGCAAACAGCCCGTCTTACACAAAGTAGATATACCAAAATACTTAGTGCTATAATGCAATAGTGTGCTAAAGTACCAGGTATTTTGTAAGCACTATCCGGTTATCAATAGGCAATGAGCGGTTCGCGTTTGAGATCGAGAAGGAAATCAAACGGATGCTCGAGGTTGGCATCAGTTTGGGTTGACTCGATTCGATTAATGGCCTCATGGACCTCAGCGGCAAGGGCATCGATTTCTTTTAGCTGGTCATCTGAGAGATATTCGCTTAATCTGCCTCCCAAAAAGCCGGTGGGAGAAGTGCCTAAAAAACGCGCCGCAAGCGATGCGTTATAGCGGCCCGTTGCGCAAATAAGACCAACAACATCGGCGGTAACTTCATCCCAAACAGGCAAGATATCATTGGGCAAAAGACGTCTGCATACAATATGGGAGCATTCGTGGTACAGGCGTATTTCGCGCGAAATACGAATCCAATCAGCAGGGGAATATGGCGTTTCGCTTGCAGGAATATTGCTGTAAGGTCCCTCAGAGATGACGACTATCTCGGATCTGAACGCTCCGGGTTCCTTTGCAAGTCTTGCGAACTCCTCGTTCCAATTGTCACCGCCGGAGGCAAGATAC
>JAFWFL010000033.1 GCA_017515595.1 Coriobacteriales bacterium | reverse complement strand
CTCATATCCTATAGCTTTAATACTTCTATGCGCGGTTTGCTTTTTAGTCGGATCATAAAAGCTTTCATATATTTGTAAGTAAAGACCTTTTTTATTCGTTGACTTCTTTAAAAAATATGCCATACCAAGTCCTTATCTCTGATAACTACTCTTCTCTATTATAACACCATAGCACCATGTATAACAATACTTTCAAAGAATTTTGTCAACACTCATGATATATACATAAAAAGCCAGCTCAACGGCTGGCTTTAGTCTCAATTTATGCATTGCGTATTCAAAATAATCTGGTGTTAAATCCTAAAGACGGGTCCTCTCGAAAACCCGGATCCTATCCACCGACCCTCTCGAAAACAGCAATCTCATCCCATCAGTGAAAAATCAATATAGTCATTTATTGGTAAAATGACTATATTGATTTGCTTGATGACGTTATTGAGCTTTTCGCTTGAATACCATGAATACTCGGGACGTGTTTCATTCGCAGGTCAAAGACAAAAGCTGGTCAGTTGCGTATAATATGCAGGATTTCAAATGGCATCCTGAAGGAGGGCGGGTGCATTATGAGGGTTCCTACGCATACTGATTCGTTCCGGATGCTTTTGTTGCAGGCTGCAGATGAGGGGCGTGGGGCCGCGCTGTTTGGCGAGAGTCAGGCTCGGGCAAATGAGCTTGTGCCGCCATTTCTGGTTTCTCAAAATTTCCCTGATGTATACCTGGAACATCCGCTTATTGGCGAGCCCTTTCTTGATGTAACTGTGCTTTATGGAGACATGAAACCGGGAACGCGCATAAACTCTCCCGCTGCCGGTGAGCATGGCGCGATGCTTGACTGGTATGCAGATGCCCGTAAGACCCATCACGGTATTACCTGCGGCTTTGAACTTGATACAAAAGAGAAGTCACTACCTGCTGCGGCAATACACTTCCAGCCAAGAGAATTCACCGAGCTTGTACGCCCTTTTTGCGAAGCAATAGGCGAGCCCGAGCGCGCAGAGCTCTATCTTACTCTGACATCACGCATGCCAAACGGCTGGCCGCTTTCTTTCTTTGGGATGTTTCGAGGACGTCCCGGCTCGCCACTCCGTGTCTGCGGCTATTTAGATAAGGCCGAGAAAACCGCGTGTGCCAATGACAAGGCACACCTTGCTCAAATATTTAACAAAGTTGGTTTTGCCGCATTCAATGACACCATGCTTACTCAGATAGCTGCACTTATGGCAGCCACTCCAATGATAGTTGACTTTCAGTTTGACGTTTACCCTGACGGCAGTCTGGGCAACACATTCGCTATTGATATACAGTTTGGCATCGAGCAACCGGAGGTTGTATATAACACCTTTGAAAACGGCCCCGGAGCTCGTATTATGAGTCTCCTGGAGAGTTGGGGTGCGGCAGATAATCGTTGGAAACTTGGCCCTCAGGCCGCATTTGCCCGTTCTGTGCCGGTTGAGCTTCCTGACGGAGGTTTTGGCCGCTTTGCCTTTTCCCTCATGCCTCAGTGGGTAAAAGCGCGCTGGACCAACGGCACCCCACAGCCTTCAAAGCTCTATCACTTGGCCCACGCAGGTCTTCTCGTCAACAAAGCAGGGTGACACGGGGTCGTGCTTTTGGGTGACACGGGGTCGTGCTTTTGGGTAACACGGGGTCGTGTCACCTGACCGCACAGCTCGAATCTTTTGGCCGAGCATTATGCCCTGCCGGGGTATGCGCATAAGCTTTTTGTGGTATAAATTTCTTGTGCTGTTACGGATTACAAGTCTGGAAAGGAGCGGTTATGAGCGTGCACAACAAAGGCGTTTTGCCATTACAAAACCACACGGTATTTTGGCGCATGATTCTCTTGCTGGCCGTAATAATTCCGTGTGCTTTGTATTTGGCAGTTTCGTCACAGGCGTTTTCTACGAGCATAAGTGACTTTAACGTGAGCGGAGGCTCGGTTGAAGGCTCAGCAAGCGGAACATGGCAAATCAAGCTTAACAGGACGTCATTTACTGCTGATGGTGGTCAAACCCGGCAACTTGAAGCAACGGTCACCCTGGACTCCGGTTCTTCTGCAACGGTAACAACTCCTCCGGCTGTTGACTGGTCTTCTTCTGATGATTCAATTGCTACCGTTGACAAAAATGGCAAAGTTACCACCGCTTCTCCCGGAAAAGCTACTATTACCTGCGCTCTTTCAAGCGATGCCAAGGTAGCCGCTACCTGTGAGGTAACCGTCATAAGCACCCGCTATATCGCCAAGAATTATGAAGCCGTGCAAACCGAGCATCCGTATGCCGAGAATACCCGCGATTGCTGGCAGTATACGCATCCCTTAGCGAGCGAGCTTATAGTTGAGTTTGACGAGCGTACCGCGGTAGAGGATGGCTTTGATTTCATAGAAGTCTCTGACGCTGACGGCAAAGTAATTGAGCGCTTTACCGGCAAAGAACTTGCTTCTGGCGAAGTCTGGGTTCAGGACGGTACGGTAAGCGTGCGCCTTGTTTCTGACGGGTCAAACAATGACTGGGGTTTTGCTGTTGTGCAAGTCACGCCCATTATCTATGACGGCTGGTATGAGCTTGACGGCAAGATTTACTTCTACCGTGATAATGAAATACAAAAGGGTATTGTCAATGACGGAGGAGCATATTACTACTTTGACGAGGAAACCGGCGAATATGTGGGGCCTTATGTGTTCCCGGAGCCGGAGCCTGAACCTGAACCTATCCATGTCATATCGCCCGAGGATCCTGAATCTTCAGTACCTATAGGTCCTGAAGGTGGCGGACCTGCTGTTTATAAGATGCCGTATCTCCTGGGCAAATTCTATACTGATGCTGAAGACGAGCTTATTGCCTTAGGTGCAACCAATATTATAGAGAACTGGGTATTTGACGACTTCTTTAAGACTGCATGGGGTACGGTTACCACTCAGAATCCCAATGCCGGTATGGACTTTGCGGTTACCGAGCCGTTAACCCTTGAGATCAGCCTTGGTCCTTCTTCGATCATGATTCCTGATGTTACCGGTATGCCTGTCTCTGACGCGGTAGCCACTTTGTCAGGTGCAGGATTCCTGTACCACTTTGAAGCGGGAATGCCAACTAACATCGCATCTTTGTTTAACACTGTTTATTCGACGGATCCATACGGCGGCAGCTATGCAAGCCCCGGAACCAACGTGGCTATTTCTTTGTATATTGATGCAGATGCAAAAGGCTAAAACAACTTAGAGCAGAGTATTCTGTAAACCCGGGCGGTATTGTTCTTAAAAGACAATCCCGCCCGGGTTTCTTATATTCGCTTTGTTGCCGAGAAGACCGGATACATCTTTATGGAGGCAAGAGGTATATACTACGTGTTGTACAACAGCACCACAGACGTTGCATGACTCTGAGCCGGAAGGAATACGTAATGGCTTACAATATCTTATTCACATCACTGTATGCCGCCGGTAAAGATGAGCCGCTTCGCTATTACTATGCAACAGAAGGCGAAAGAAGGCTCTATACTGATGCGATGCTCACGGTAGAAGCCACAACAAAGTACATTCTGTCCCGGCATCACATAGACGAGATTATGATACTCGGCAGGCAGCTGACTTTTGACGTTGGTGATGATCAAAGAGTGCTTGGCGTTGATGACGGCAAATCATTCTACACTTCAGATATAAACGAACTGTCAACATACAGCCTGTTCAGATATAGGCTGTCTCAGTTCAAAGATGATTTAAAGACAGAACTGGAGACTATCAACAATCAGTTGTCTTCTGAGGAACAAGCAAAAACAGAAGCTTTTATTAAGAACTTTTATGACAAAACAAACGCCGGCAAGGATGAGAGCAAGTTCGCCAGATTCTTTGACAAGCTCGTGCAGGATACCTCGTTGTATGACGAGCTGAAGAAAGAACTCATAGAGACAGTTCCCGGTGCCGCAGAAAAACAAGAGATTTATTTATCATGGGTCAAGAACTATCTGTATATGAACCTCAAGGACTCCGGTAAGCTGGAAATCCTCGAGGACAACGAGGGTGCAAAGGTGAGATTTGTTCCCACAATGGTTGGCGAAGCCGGCAAGCTCCCCATGGATACCCTTATGAAGCTCGGTCAAGATATTGTTGCGGAGAAACATGACAGCATTAATATGTACATCGCGCTCAATAATGATGACATGACAGACAACTTTGTCTTGCTGGCTTTGCTTGATATTCTCGACACATTGTACGGAAGCAAATTTGAGCTCATAAAGGTCTACACCACAACCAACGCACACTACAAGCTGGCTGGAATGATCAGAGATGACTCAGAAGGCTACGGAATGGCGTCCCTTGTAACTGCCTCAAGAGCGTTTCTCAAATACGGCAAGGTCGATATGATTGTCGATTTCTGGGAGCACAGCCACGCCAAAAACGATCAGATTGACAAGATGATATATGCTATGAGGTACATTGATACCGGACTTTCGCTGTGCTGCATAGGAGATATAGAAAAAGGTATCATAAGTCTGCGCGAACTGTTTATGAACGGGTTCGATCTCAGCAATAGCGATTATTACAGCAAGCTCTTTATTCTTATGTCAGAAGGCATCAAAAAGGACTATGGACGCCTTGTCACCGCTTCTGACGCCGGCTTTATTGATCTGGTCAAATGGGCTTATTCAAAAGGTTTCTATCAGCCGTGCCTGACCATAATTGAAGCCAAAGCGCCACTTGATATGGTAAACCGGGGTATATTCTATTACTGCAACAATGAGAACGACAAAGATAGGGTAACCGAGCTGTTTGCCCGGACACGCAATAAGATGAAGCCCTCTGAATACTGGAAAATGGATGATCTGGGTCACTATTTTGTGAAAAACTATATTCGCCTTAATCATCCGTCAACTACCAACGAGTACCAGAGAGAGAATGCGCAAGACCTGGTTGCCGGTTTGGATAATACCAATCCTGATATTGTAACCGCGTATTCGGCATGTGATGACAGACAGGCGCTCGAAGACCTGCTGTTCGCGTATCTTCATATTGGTCATGTGCGCAACAAGACCAATCATGCGAGCGATAGCTATTATAAAAACGGTACGCCGTCCACTGAAGAGAAAGATATAAGCGCCAAGCTCATCGTGATACAAGAAAGCATACAGTACTTTATCCGGGCTTATGACATAGTTCTTAACAAGATCGCCGGTAAAAACCCTACTGTTGTTCAGATTACTACAGAAGAAGTAAAATCAAAAGCCCGCCGGCTCGAAAGGACCAATCGATAATCTGCTCACCGGTTGTATGAAATACGAGCATACCGAGAAACCCTTGCATTTCGCTCGCAAGGGTTTCTCGGCATTGTTTAAGCAGCCATCTTCATTATGCCCAGCATATCTGCAGGCGTTCTTCTCCCATGTCATAGTAAAGATAGAGGTCAGTATTCGAAACGTCGTATACGCGCAGGATGCCTTTTATTTCATCAGGCAGACTGGTTATTTCTTCTGTTATATCGCTTGTGTTGCCGAGCAAGTCAGGATGATACGCGACGGTGCTTTGGGCTTCAAAAACGGCAGTATAAAGAATACCTGCTTCTACGAGGTCCTGGAAGATATGGCTGCCGTAGCTGAGCTCGGGAATGTAGCCTGCTTTAGACTCCGAGACTTCTGCAATGGTAGAAAACTCGCTGATATCCGAGAATGCGGACGGTACACCTAACTCAGGAGAAGATGTGCAAATTCTTCCCGGCGTGAGAAGCAGCATGTGCTTGCCTTGGCCGCGGTAATGCCAGTTTGTTTCTGAGAGTGCTTTTTTGATCTCGTATTTTGTGCGATAGGGCATTTGGTAATACCCAATGGGATCAATATGAACAACAATATCAAGCTTAATCTTTCTTGAGAAGCCCATAGAAACACCTTGTGTTTCGAGCAGGATATTCTCGGCACTTACTTGCTCCGGGAATTTTACTTTGTCACCTTCAGCCGTGAGCTGGAGCGGCCGGCATTGAAGGAGGTCAATTACGTAGCTGCCGTCGCGGGCAAGGTTAATGGTGTACTCGGTATCTACAGGGTACTCGTAATGGGCTTGGATCAGGTCGAGAATATCGCGCATGTCGGTCATAAGCGCGGTGTTCTTTGTGAGACCGTCGCAGGTCACAAACAGAACTTCCCGGCGTTCTCCTTGCTCTCTCAGGCGGGCTTCTGTTTCGTAATTATGAGAAAGCAGCAGCTTCTTGAGGTAATCTGGCAGCGCTTCGCCCATGGCCAACGGGTTGTATCCTTCAACTTCGCCGGTCTCCAGGTTGATGGCGTCCACAATTCTCTGGGAGTACTGCTGGCGGTCAGAGACGGTTGTGGTAATAACACGCGTTGGTGCATCCAGAGAAACCATTCTGGGGTACGAGCCGGTCCTGCGGTCAACGGCAGCCGTACCAAGGCCCATGACCAGGCGCAACATTCCCGACTCCGGTTTTGCGGCATCCATTCTGTAAGGACTTGCCGAGTAACCCACGCATGCCGCACACGGCATAAAGAACGAACCGTAACGCGAACCCGACACGCGCTGGACAAGAATCGCCATCTGTTCATCGCGCTGGTCAAGGCCGCGGCGCTTACGGTAATCCAAGGCGGAGAGGCTCATGGTACTCGCATACACCGTCTGTACCGCTTCTTCAAACTTTTGCAGGCGTTCCTCGTCCGTACCCTGGTTTCCGCAGAATACTGATTCGTATTTGCCGGCAAACGCATTGCCAAACCCGTCCTCAAGTATCGAGCTTGAGCGCACAATAACCGGGTCGTTCCCGTAGTAGTCAAGAATCCGGCGGAATTCCGCCTCAATTTTTGCCGAGAATTTTCCCTTCATGATGCATTCTTCAAACTGGCTCGCGAGCGTAAAATAGCCTTCCTCGGTACGCTGCTTAATGCGAAGATCCCAGAACCCGTTGTCAACAATATAGGCGTAGAACACATCAGACCCAATATAGTAAGAATCATGGGGCTCAAAACGGGCAAAGATATCTGGCCGGTAGTTCTCGACAATCTTTCGCGAAAGCAGCATGCCGCATGCTTTACCGCCTATCATGCCTGTTCCTACCATGCGCGAGTGAACTTCAAAGTAGTCTTTAGGGGTAAAGTTCTGCTTAATCAGCTCGCGCATGCGCGGGTCTCTCGTCAGCATAATATCGCAAATTCTTGCGCATTCATTTGTTACATCAATACCGTTATCATACAGCAACTCCGTACGCCTGAAGAAGCGCTCCCAGCTGTCCTGGTTTTGATCAAGCGCCTCCTGAGACGCCTTGTTCATAACACTGTAGAACCTGCTAACCTCAGTACTGTCTGCTAAGAGACTGAACTCGAGCGTATTTTTATTGAGCCGGTACGGCTGGAACATGGTTTGCGAATAGCGGTTCCATACCTTCATGGGGCGCACAAAGCACCCTTCATCATCAGCGTAAACATCGAGGAACAGCTGAGTTGTATCGCGAATGGTTGCGATCGCGTCAAACGAATGCCTGCCTCTGATAATGGGGAAGTACGCAACGGTATCAAGGATAAACAGATACGGGCAGGTCAGATGGAAGAAGTTACCCATCATAAGGTCAGTTGCCCAGGCTTCTTCGAGCTCTGAGAGACAGTCAAACACATAAAAGGCATCATAGCCTTCGCGCTCAATGATGTTATGAATGTTTACCGTGAAGGTTTCGAACAAATGCGAAAGCTCGACCTGCTCTATTCTCAGTCCCGGACGCGGAGTGAGAATTGGTTCATGCTCTGCAAAGCGAATATAAATGAGGTTCCGGTGATCCTTAATTGCCTGGTCAGCAAAGCGCTCGGCAACAATCTTGAACTCCTCGAGCGAAGGCACCTGCCAAACAACATTATCTCCAAGACGGATATACTGCAGTGCTTCATCCATCATGGGGATTCCCGACTCGGTTTTCTCAAAGGCTGCCATACAAACCCCTCCGCTCATACCATGCTCAAGTGAGATCCGCTGTTCTGCGATATTAACTTCAGGATTTAGTTTATGCTCAGCCTATAACATGCGTATTACTGGAATATATCAAACTTATTACAACTCCCATACCATTCCGTAAACAAATGGGATGAATTGTTTATATATCACGCTCCATATCAATCACTGTATAATCGCCGTTGCTTGATTCCTGGCCGGTTGTACGGAAGCCCCGGGCCTTCCAAAAAGCGACGGCCTCGGTGTTCTCTTTGGGGCACTTAAGCTCGAGGTGGTCATCACTATATGCCAAGGCAATCAAAAGGCAAAATACTTACACCGTCAATAATATCGCCATGGCTTCCGGGGCCTGTTATTATTGCACGTGAGGTCACCAATGGTGTTTTGTATTCTTCAAGGTAACTGCATGTTTTGGAGAGAGTCTTTGCAGCATTTTGGACTTCTTGAGGATCAAGAACAATCATAATGGCACACCAGCGGCCTTGCCATTCAAGTACCAGATCAATACTTTTATTGCTTTTGTCGTTATAACGAAAAAGCGAGATTCCCGGCGTTCTTGCATATTCTGAAATATCTCGAACAACAAGATTTTTAAAAAGGCTGCCCATAAGCCGGGGATTATGAGAGATGCTTTCTGGCTTGAGTCCTAATGCCGCAACAGCGAGTGAGGGATCAGCAAAATACCTTCGCGGAAGATAAGAAAAACGAGATTCGAGAAGTTTAGTAGGTTTCCAGTTGATGGGGTTTTCTATCACATAGGCTTTATTGAGCTGCTCCTGAAATGCCGCGAAACGCGATCTGAAAGCTTCATCAGGGTTTTCTATAAGATGCTTGCAGATTTCAAGATTCGTTACAGGCATATCAATAAATTGCGCAATACCCGAGCTAAAAAGCATTCCTTCATTGATGGTTTTCTCGGACAAATCCTCATCAATTCCAGCGTTCCCAGACATACCCTGCAAAGCCTCTTTGACAAAACCGCGCAAAATTTCTGTAACGAATTCCATCGCTTCATTGAGTGGCATATCTTGGGTTGCAGGCCAACCGCCTCGTGAAAAAGCGTTGACGAGAAGCTCTTGCGTACTGCTGGATTCCAAACCCTTGCAAATATGCAGAGATTCACCGGTGAACAGGCTTTGAAGTGGCAATGATCCATCAGAAACGCCAGACTCAAGGCTTGAAAGTGTGCCCATTCTCACATGGCCAATTTCTCTTGCATATATGGGCAGTTCTTTCCTGGTTTGGAGAACAGTATCTTCTGTCAGCAAAAAAAGCCCTTCGCCCGTTCTTGATCTCACCGCATAAGCTATATCATCCCAATAACGAGGGGTATTGTGACCAGTATCAACAAACAGCGGCTTGCTGCTACACGAATTCGTGTCTTCTGTATTAAAGGTAATATCACCAAGATCATTTGCGCTGATCACAGCAGCCGATAACTGCCGGGCTAATGTTTGTTTGCCGCAGTGGGCAACTCCTTCTACCAGCACGGCGCCTCTGTGAACCAGCGCATCGCTAATACGTTTTTGAGCCAGTCTCTGAATATACACATGGGGTACTATGCTGTTAACGGTATCTTTGGTTTCGGTTATAACCATGGTATTGCCAGCAGCACTCATCAGACATCCTTTTATTGTTAAAAAACCGGCAGCAAGCCAAGGTTTGCTGCCGGTTATAATCATATGTTACGGCTCTTTAGAAAGGGTAATTATGCATCCCATGAGTCAAGAGAAGCGGCATGTCTTGCTGCAATGCGGCCAAAGACCATATTCTCTGCATTGCCGCCACCGGAAATACCATATGTATGATTGTGGCAATTGCACATGCTGCCTGCGCCGTAAAGACGAGGAATGGGGTTACCGGCACCGTCAAGAATCTGTGCGTTCTCATTCTTCTTGGGACCGCCGAGTGTGGTGCAACCGCCCGGATACTTGGGCATTGCGTAGAACGGAGGTTCGAGCGGCTCGAGACCTTCGATCTTGCGTCCAAACTCGTCGTCAACACCGTTTGCGATCATTTCGTTCCAATGCTCAATGGTTGCCTTGAGGGTCTCAACATCCATCTTGTCATCTACAAATGCGTCTGGGTTAGCCATATCCGCAGCAAGCTCTTCAAGAGTATTGCCCTTCTTGATCCAGCCCATCTCGAGCTCTTTTGAGTTATCCTCACTCCATCCGCCAAATGCACCGCATTCCTCGGGCAAGTCCTTGAGCCACATCTGCATGCTGCCGCTGTTAGCCATGGGGCCAAGAGGACCGCCGTCAAGACCCTTCTGGTCAAAAATAATCCAGGTTGGAATACGGTCAAAATCACAGATTGAATTATCCCAGTTCATGTATGGATGCCAACCGTTATGAGGGTCGAATCCGCCCATCTCGTTATGCCAACGCTTGCCGGTACGGGTAACATCAAGATAGTTATCGCTGTTAGGACTTGCCATAATGGCATATTTATAGGGGTTGTTGGGGAAGTTGCAGGTATCGGCACCAATCATTTCGCGCATCGCCCACGGTGCTGCGCCAACAGCAAATGCCATCTTGTGACCGTCGCCGGTATTGAAGGGCCAACCGTACATACCGCGTGCGGGATAGCACTTAAGACTTTCGTTTTGCATTTCCTCATTGAACTCAAAACCACCTGTTGAAAGGAGAACACCCTTGCGCGCCTTGATGGCATAGCGGGTCTCGTCCTCGCCCATGTAGAAGTAAGCACCAAGGATTTCTTTGGTTACCGGATTCTGGATAAGCTCCTCGTCATGGCAGCCAAACTTAACCTCTACACCAAGGTCTGCACGAGCCTGGTCAAGAATCTCCCAACCATAAGCTCCGTTATAATCCCAGCTGTAACGGTAGATTGACATTGACCAACCATCGGGCTGATTGGGGTCAAACTGAGGATATTCGCAGCTGCGGGTAAAACCGGAAGCCATGGAGCCTCCAAGATCAACGGGCTCAATACCATAACGGTTCATGTACTCGACATTGCGTGCAGCCTCGTTTGCCCAAGCCTGGCAAACAGCCTCAGGAATCATACCCTTAGAGAAACCACGCATATACTGCGCAAAACCATCAATATCATTAACAACGGTAAACTCACCCATGTTAATGGAGGTGTTGCCGCCGCCACGCACCGGAGCCTTCTCAAGAGCCACTACCTCCATGCCACACTCGTCAGCGCCGCAAAGGCAGCCCCAAAGACCTGCTCCACCATAACCAATTACTAAGAAATCGCACTCAAAGTCCCAGTTTGCAGGCATATATGACGGTGCTTCCTCCGCCATTGCCGTTGTTGCACCGACAGCCAATACACCCGCACCCGCTGTAGCGCCAACAATAAACCCTCGACGTGAAATGTTTTCGCTCATGAGAATCCCTTCCAAACTAATGCTTACGTTATCAGGTAGTTGCATTGCCAAACACATAACTTGCATCCATACGCTTATGAGCGTACGTCATATGTGTATCGACAACGCTGTGGCTATTGTTAACGCTCTTAATCAAAATGACAATCATCTACAAAACTCGAACTATGCATTTAACTCAGATGATCTTGTGCATTACAAGGATCATTCAAAACGAATTATGTCCCTTTAACCAGCGTTGTGATAAAGTCGCTATGCAAAGTTCAACTGGAATCAACGGCTTGCGTAAATTTGATTATCAAACAAGCCACAAGGAACAGGTAAGTACAGATTATAGGAACAGCACATATGTCTAACACAACAAGCGAAGCTATTCTTAACGAGCAGGCTGCTTCAAATGATGAATTAAAAGGAACAAGCAATCCTCAGGATGCAATTGAGAAACCAAGAATTACACTTCAAGCTATCCTTGCATGTATAGGAAAATCACTGGGTATCCCATGGCTTCCCGCAGTCGCTTTGCTCTGCAGAAGCTATAATGCTGCAACTTTTGCTACGCTAAATGATATAGCTGTTATGATTTCCTTTGCTCTTTGTATGCTTGGAGCTTCTTTGTGCTTTCTTGTTATGGCACAAGAAGGAGTAAGCAATCGAGACAGACAAAAAACAGCATGGCATTGTTTAATCGCATCATCAGCAGCAAGCCTGGTCTTTTTTGGAATAGGATCTGTTCCGTCCAGTGTGCAAACTCTCCTCCATATTACCGGAACCGCATGTTCCGGATTAGCGGCTTTTTGCTTCGCATATTTATGGCAAATAACAACAATCTTATTTGAGGGATCAGGTAAAGCTGCTTTTGTTGTGGTTCCGTCTGCAATGACAGGATTTGTCATCTATCTTGGGTTTTGTATAAGTGAAATAGCAATTCTCGTGATAACCGCCGCTTGCTGTTTAATATCAGTCATACTTTATTTGATAATCAAGCAAACCATTCCCTGCGATACAATTATGACACAAGGCTCCAATGATTTGCCACACCAGGGACAGCGTTTGTTTGATCAAACAAAAACTCTGTTTTATAGAAGGATATTCTTTTCAACACTTCTTATTAGTATTGCGCTGACTGCGATGACTTACAGGTTTTTCTCGGCACCGTACGAGAGACTCTCTCTGGGGGTATTCCTCTCAGGCATTATAGGAGCAGTCTTGTTACTGCTTTTAATCGTAATATCCCGTGCGGTTCGACATGAATATGACAGTCTTTATGTATACAGGCTTTCTATGATAATCGCTCTTCCGGCATTCTTTCCTATGGATCCCGGCAGCCAATTTAGCATTATATTTGCCATAACATTCACGCTTGCATACACTATTGTATTTATTGGGGCGGTTGACGGAGTAATACTTGACGTAACTCTGATTGTCGATAAAGACAATGCTAAAACATGCTGTATTGGTCTGACGGGAATTTCTTTAGGGATCATAGCAGGTATTGCAGCCGGTTATGTTAGTGATATACTGCAAGTAAACTTGCCTCAAAATCTCAATGTCATTGGTATTGCTACACTTGGAATGACATCTCTCATTAGTATATTTATAGCAACTTCAGTCCTTATTGACCGAGAAGTACTGCGTGATCTGCGCTTTTTGAGCGCCGGCAAGCTGCCAATTTCTTACACGCTGTACGAGAAGCAACCCAACGAGAGCATTCCGGAACAGATGAGTATTCTGACATGCTGTAAAGAGCTTGCGCTGGAAGCGGGTCTCACCCAGCGAGAAAGTGAGGTTTTGGCGATTCTTGCAAAAGGCAACAGCCTTCACAAAGTTGAGGAAGAGCTTTTTATATCTCAAGGAACCGCCATCACTCACCGTAACAATATCTATCGCAAGCTCAATATTCACAGCAAGCAAGAACTTCTCGATAGAATTGACGCACTCATGCAAGCCGAACAGCCAACCAACTGACGAGAGTCTCATGTTATAACGCTCTACACTGGCGAGGGCATCTTCTGTATCCATACCGGGAATGGAGGCAAAAAGCTCCTCAAGCGTATCAGCCTTTACCCTGACAAAAGGTCTAACTTTTTGTCAGATTATAAATTGTTTATATATCACGCTCCATATCAATCACTGTGTAGTCGCCGTTGCTGGATTCCTGACCGGTTGTACGGAAGCCCTGGGCCTTCCAAAAAGCGACAGCCTCGGTATTCTCTTTGGGGCACTTGAGCTCGAGGTGGTCATAACCTTGGGCAGTCATGGCAGCGCGAACGTCGGCAAAAATCGAAGAACCTATGCCCTGGCCTTGGAGGGTGGCATCTACCATGAACCAGCCAATAAATGCATCATCGCTCTCGGGGTAACCGGTGATGAGGTCCATAATGGCTACAAGGTCATTCTGATCATTGTAGAAACCCACAAAGAACTTGTTGCCGGGTCCTGTGCCCTCGGGCATCTCGCTGATAACCTCGGTCAGACCCTCAACCGTAGGCTTGGTATGGAGGTATTCGTAATACTTGTGGTTGGTCTTTGCGAGGTGGTAGACGTCTGAAATATCTGCTGCAGTTATGCGGCGTACGTCAAAACCGGTCGCAAGCGCCTGAATGTTGAGGGCAGGTTCGCCCTCGCCTTCTGCGTCATGTTCATACTCAATGACCTCGCGGAACTGAGTCTCATAGAGCTCGCGGTACACGCCATTTTGGGCGAGAAGCTCTTCATGAGAGCCCTTCTCGGCAATAACACCGTCTTTGACCACGAGGATACAATCTGCTTTGAGGATGGTTGAAAGACGATGCGCAATAACAATGCTGGTACGGCCAGTCATGAGCTTCTCGAGTGCGCTTTGAATGGCGTTTTCTGAGATTGAGTCGAGGGCGCTTGTGGCCTCGTCGAGGATAAGGATTTTGGGGTCTTTGAGAACAACGCGCGCAATTGAGAGGCGCTGTTTTTCTCCGCCCGAGAGCTTGAGACCGCGGTTGCCTACCTCAGTGTTGTAGCCGTCAGGCTGAGCAGCAATAAAGTCATGAATGTGGGCGATGCGGCATGCCGTCTCGATTTCCTCCTGCGTGGCATCCTCTTTGGCGTAACGCAGGTTGTCGAGAATGGTCCCGTTGAACAAATATGTTTCCTGGGTGACCATGCCAACGCATTGCCGCAGGTAAGAGAGGTCAAAGTCACGCACGTCAACACCTGCGATGCTCACCGAGCCCGCTGCCACATCATAAAGACGCGGGATGAGATTGACCACCGTTGATTTGCCGCTCCCGCTGGGTCCCACAATGGCATACATGCAACCGCCCGGCACCTCAAAGTTAACGTCTTTAAGGATCATGTGCTCGCCATCATAGCTAAATGCCACGTGATCATAGGTGATCGGCTCAAGGTCAACGCGGGGCTTCTGGCCGTTCTCGGGCGAAACGATAGTGTTTTCACGGTCAAGATAGTCAAAGATGCGGGTAAACATCGCAAGCGAACGGGTAAAACTCACCTGGAGATTCAGAAGCGACTCAACCGGCCGGTACAGGCGGTTTACCAATGACACCGTGGCCGTAACCGTACCCACAGTAAGCGTGGGGTCAAGATGTTCAATAATAAAAAGCCCGCCGGCAAAGTAAATCAAAAGCGGTCCCAGCTGGGTAAACATGCCCATAGCTACATTGAACAGCGAGCCCGAGCGGGTCTCTTTCATAGAGAGCGTGGTTACCTCTTTGTTGACAGCCTCAAAGCGCTCGTACTCTCTGCATTCCCGGGTAAACATTTTGACGAGAAGAGACCCGCTCACCGAGAGCGTCTCGTTGATCATCTGGTTCATCTCGTCATTTTTAGCCTGCGTTTCCTGGAGCAACTTGAGGCGCACTCTTCCGGCGCTCCGAGTTGGAAGAATGAGCAGGGGGATAACCGCAAGCCCCACAAGTGCGAGCTGCCAGCTCATAGCAAAAAGCGCAACTATGGTGGTAACTACCGTCGCGATATTGCTCACGGCTTTAGAAAGTGTACCGCTGATGACACTACTTACACCGCTGATGTCGGTATTCATGCGGGTAATGATGTCGCCTTGTTTCTCAGTTGTAAAAAACGCGTGCGGCATGCTTTGGAGATGCGCATACATCTGGTTCTTCATATCAAAGATAATATGCTGGGAAATCCACGCATTGATGTAATTCTCAAGCACACCCACAAGCTGGCTTGCGAGCATTGCCGCCAGCGCAATAAGCAGAAGCTGGATGAGGTATCCGAGGTCTTCTCCTACAAGCGCCTGGTCTACTATCATACCGGTAATAATCGAGGGGAAGAGACCCACCACAGCCGCAACCAAAATAGTGATAAACACAAACAAGAACTGCAGCCAGTATGGCTTAAGATACGAGAAGATACGCTTAAGCAGGCCTTTTGTAACCTTGGGCATGTTCGACTTCTCTTCTTCTGTCAAATACCCACGCATCATAGGCCCTGCCGGAGCTGGAGACATAGCGGTTCCCTTCCACCAATAAACACGTTACATATCTAAGAACCGCCCCAAAAACATGGCAGTTCCCAGTTATCATTTCTGAACATAATAATACCACGCAAACCTGACAAAAGGACAGACCTTTTGTCAGGTTAAAGTTTGCTATGCAAAGTTCGACCGGAAACAACGGCTTGTTCAGATTTGACTATCATACAAACCACAAGAAGCATGTAAGTATAGATTATAGGGGCTGCACATATGTCTGACGCAACAAGCGAAGCTATTCTTAATGAACAAGCTGTTTCAAATAATGAATTAATAGATGCCGGCAATGCTCAGGATGCGGTTGTGAATCCAAGAGTCTCGCTTTGGGCAGTCCTTGCGTGCATAGGAAAATCACTGGGTATACCATGGCTTCCTGCGGTCGCGCTGCTCTGCAGGAGTTATAACGCCGCAACTTTTGCTACGCTCAATGATATGGTTGTTATGACTGTCTTTGCTCTTTGTATGCTTGGGACTTCTTTGTGCTTTCTTGTAATGGCACAAAAGGGAGTAAGCAAACGCGACAGACTAAAAACAGCATGGCATTGTTTAATCGCATCATCAGCAGCAAGTCTGGTCTTTTTTGGAATAGGGTCTGTTCCGTCCAGCGTGCAGAATCTCCTCTATATTACCGGAACTGCATGTTCCGGATTGGCGTCTTTTTGTTTTGCCTATTTATGGCAAATGATAACAACCTCATTTGAGGGATCAGGTAAAGTAGCTTTTGTAGTGGCTCCGTCTGCAATAACAGGATTTGGTATCTATCTTGGGTTTTGTATAAGCGAAATAGCAATTCTCGTGATTGTCACCATTTGCTGTTTAATATCGGCTGTACTTTTTTTGACAATCAGACAAACCATCCCCTCTGATACGGTTTTGACACCTGGCTCCAACGATTTGCTGCACCAGGGACAGCGTCTGTTTGATCAAACAAAAACCCTGTTTTACAGAAGGATATTCTTATCTGCGCTTCTTATTGGTATTGCTCTGGCTACGATGACCTAAAGGTTTTTCTCGGCGCCGTACGCGAGGCTCTCTCTGGGAGTATTTCTCTCAGGTGTTGTAGGAGCAGTCCTGCTGCTCCTTTTAATTGTTATATCCCGTGCGGTCCGGCATGAATATGACACTCTTTATGTATACAGGCTTTCTATGATAATCGCTCTTCCGGCATTCTTCCCTATGGATCCTGGAAGTCAATTTAGCATTGTATTTGCCATAACATTCACGCTTGCATACACTATTGTATTTATTGGAGCATTTGGCGGAGTCATATTTGACGCGACCCTGATTATCGATAAAGACGACGTCAAAACCTGTTGTATTGGTTTGACAGGTATTTCTCTCGGAATCATAGCGGGTATCGCAGCCGGTTATATAAGTGATATACTGCAAATAAATCTACCTCAGAATCTTAATGTTATTGGTATTGCTACACTTGGCATGACATCCCTCATTAGTATTTTTATAGCGACTTCGGTCCTTATTGATCGAGATATACTGCGTGACCTGCGCTTTTTGAGTGTCGGCAAGCTGCCAATTTCTTATACGCTGTACGCAAAACAACCAGATGAGAGCATTCCCGAACGAATGAGTATTCTGACATGTTGTAAAGAGCTTGCGCTTGAAGCCGGCCTCACCCAACGCGAAAGCGAGGTATTGGCAATTCTTGCAAAAGGCAACAGCCTTCGCAAAGTTGAGGAAGAGCTGTTTATATCTCAAGGAACTGCCATCACTCACCGCAATAATATCTACCGCAAGCTCAACATTCACAGCAAGCAAGAACTTATCGACCGGATTGACGCACTCATGCAAACTGATCAGCCAACCGGTTAACGGAGTCTTGTTCTGGCTTTTCTGCCCAAACATCATATCATGCGATTAAGATGATATACAGTTAAACATCTATCATTACCAGGCCTCACAAAAATAATCTGTATCATTGGATGGCAAACCTGTTCGAGATATGCATAATGCGCAGTACTCCAGGAGCAACGAGTTAATACTTGATGACGCCCTGAGGTTGGCAGCACATGGATTGCTGTTATTAATCTGTCAAGTTATGTATTGGAGGAAAGAATGAAGAACGAGGTGTCACGTAGGAGTTTTATTGGTGGAATAACCGGTGCAACTGCTGCAGCCGCTTTAGGCGCAGGGATAGCCCATGCCAATGAAGCCCAGAACAAACCATGGCTTCCTGAAGCATGGGATTATGAGACCGATGTACTGGTAATTGGTTACGGCGGCGCCGGCATGTGGGCAGGCCTCATCGCTTATGACGAAGGCGCTGAAGTTATGTTCCTTGAAAAGTCTCCTTTCCGCGGCGGTGGCAGCTCCTCTATTAATATGGGCCAGTGGACAGCACCTCACGACGCTGATGCAGCAGCCACCTTCGCATACCAGGCATTCCATGGCCAGACTCCTATGGACGTCTGTCAGGCCTGGGCTGAAGAAGCCGTGCAGAATCCTGACTATGCAGACAAGTACGGTATCGAGTATTCTTTGGGAGACTTCCCCCGCGCCGAGTATGAAATCTTTGACGGCTTTGACCAGATGTATGTAGGTCAGGGCAGCGGTTGGGGCGTCGCAGCATTTGAGGTTCTCGACCAACATATTAAAGATCGCGAAATTCCGGTTATTTTCAGCTGCCATGACGAGGAGCTCATCCAGGATCCTATCACCAAAGAGATCCTTGGTTGCTACACGCTTATTGGTGATGATGAAACTCCCAAGGCCGTCAAGGCACGTAAGGGCGTATGTCTTTGCACCGGTGGCTTCGAATTCAACTATGAACTCCAGGCAAAGTATCTCAAGTGCTACCCCATGAAAGGTTTTTATGGCTGGAAATACAACACCGGTGACGGTATCGCAATGGCTCAGAAGGTTGGTGCAGATTTGTGGCATATGCAGCAGGTCTGCGGCGGTGTCAACTCATTCTTTGATGATCCAGAAATTGTTCCCGGTGGCGTAAGCTGCTCGATTCCCACCTTCAATTACATTGAAGTTGATCGTCTGGGCAACCGTTGGATTAACGAGGATATCTTTGCGCCTCACGGCGGTTGGAAGCCCTATGCAAACTTTAACGAAGAAATCTGCGATTTTGATCGCATTCCATCATGGTACATCTTTGACCAGACTGCTTTTGAGGGCGGCACACTGGGCGGTATGGTTGGCGGCGCCAGCAAGGCCGCAGGCGGCACGGGCATTGGTTACACTACACCCGGTCTTGACCCCGAACTCGGCGGCTGGGAAGGTTGGTCTGTTGACAACAAGTGGGAACTTGAGCGTGGTTGGATTAAAAAGGGCGACACCCTTGAAGAACTCGTAGAAGCAATTCATAGCTGGGATCCCAATTACATGGATCTCGAAAAACTCCAAGCTTCTATTAATCGCTGGAATGAGCTTTGCGAGCTGGGTGAGGATCTTGACTTTGGCCGCAGTGGCTTGGCACCTATTGTGACCCCTCCGTTCTATGCTATCAATCTCTATCCCGGAATCTGCAATACCATTGGCGGAGCCCGTCGTAACGGCAAAGCCCAGGTATTGAATCCTGACGGTGAGCCCATTCCACGTTTGTACTCTGCCGGCTCATTTGGTAATATGAATGGTCACACCTATGCTATCACCGGAGGCAACGGCAGTGAGAACTGGTGTGTTGGCCGTATTGCGGGACGCGAAGCTGCTCATCTGGACAGTTGGGAGTAAACCCGTGCCTTAATGATGTGCGCTTGGTCCAATACCCTGTATTAACTGATATGCAAAGCGCCGTTATCCGGTATGCTATGGATGAACGGCGCTTTTTATACGTTCAGGAGTTGTGTGTATGACAAAGCAAATTCGTACGTGGGTTGAATCGCATGATCAAAAGACCGGATTAGGCAGATGGGATATTAGCATTAATGGTACTCCTATCCCAGGCGGTTATATTGTGGAATTAGAGACCGGCGGGTTTGAAGCGCATTATCCTCATCTTGTGCCGTTTATAAAGCCATCCTTGGCCCAAGCCAAAGAGCGTCTTGAATGGGCTCCTCCCATCATGGGCGGTGGACAAATGCATATCGCATCATACGCTTCAGCAGAAGACACCGACGGTTTTATTTCTATTGATGATGCAGCGCAAAAACTCGGCGTCAGCCGGTATAGGATAAATGCCATGGTTTCGAACGGCAAGCTTTGTGCTTATCGCAAAACAGACGGATCTGTTTTTGTCTCAAAAACGTCACTGGAAAACCTGTTGAACGCTGCAAAATAGCCAGATCAGAACGGAGTTTCATATGTCTCATCTTGATTTTTCGTTTCCGTTTAACGGAGATTTCGAAACACTCGATGCCCAGCTTGCCATGAACGGTGTGAGAGATAACAAGATTCGGGAAGTATATATGAATGCTCCGCAAGAGATTGAGGGGTCAGGACGAGCCGGCTTAATTGCGCATATGAGTCGTGAAGAGTTATATAGAATTGTTGACCGGATTCATATGGCTGGCGTTGGAGTTGACCTCGCGATGAATTCAACATGCGGCGGAAGTGAGTGGTATTCGCAAGAACATGTCGACAAAGTATGCGACTTTATTAAAGAGGCACATGAAACCCATGGACTTGAAGCTGTCACGCTTGCAAATCCGTTTTATATCGAACGCGTACGAGAAGCCTGCCCTACACTGGAAATATCGGTTTCGGTCCTTGCTGATGTCGACTGTGTCTGGCGTGCTCAGGTGTTTGCGAATGCAGGTGCAACTACTATTTGCCCTGATACTGCTATAAATCGTGATCTTAAAACACTCGCTAAAATACAAAGAATAACCGGCTTACAGGTCAAACTTATGGTCAATGAGGGGTGCCTCTATAAGTGCCCGTATCGTAAGTTCCACATGAACTATATTTCGCATCGTTCAAAAGAGGGAGAGGCTGAGGGCAGTGACTTCTCATTTGCCTGTGGTGACCTCGTTTCTAACGACCCAGCACAGCTTTTTCGCTCAAATTGGGTCCGTCCTGAAGAGCTGGATCTCTATGTGAAAGCAGGAGCTGCCTCATACTTTAAAGTTGTTGGTCGCGATATGCTCAAAAGCAAAGTTTTACGATCATGCAATGCATACATCAATCAGTCATATGAAGGCAACCTGCTCGACCTTCTCTGCAGCAGTACCGGGTTTTACAGTGTTGAGAAGAGCGCTTACATTGATAACAAACTGCTTGGATCAAGCGGTTATTTTAAGCGCCTTTCTACCTGTAATCGCAAGTGTTGTGATTGTACATACTGTGACGAACTCGTCCATAAATACGTGCGCTACGGCTGGGTTACAGAAGAAAACCTCAGAGATACTGGTCAAGACCTTCTGGCCGATACAGTAATTAAAAGATTTGGCGGCATTTACCCCAAATGCCCAGATTTATCCGAGAAGCCACGAGAAGCATGAAGACCGCCGCTAACCTGACAAATGGACAGACCTTATGTCAGGTTAGGTTTTTCTCTGCTTGACATGATATATGCTATGTCACCAATTGATGCCACAGAAACCGGGTTCATCATTTTGAGACCCTGCTGCAATTCTTCGAGTTTATTAAGCTGCTCTTTGCGCTCGGTTATTTCTTCTTTGAGATCGAGTTTTTGCTGTTCGAGCAATATAGAGATCACGCTTGCCGGGTCATTCTCGGCAAATATCTGAAAGATAGAATCAATGGATAAACCCAAATCCCTCAAAAAGCAGATAATTTGAAGCCGCCTCAGGTCATCTTCCGAATAAAGGCGCCTGCCTCCTTCTGACAATTCTGAGGGCACAAGGATGCCCCGGGTATCGTAATACTGAACCGTTCTTACGGTTACGCCACAGAGTTTCGCAATTTCTCCCGTTGTATATTTTGACACAGTTTTCACCTCCTTTGTGCCAAACATACTTCATAACGTAACGTCATGAGCAATACCGAGCGAAGGTGATTATCTCATTTTTTAAGGATGAAACACTAGGAGTCAGTATTGTCTGCCTGGTCAATTATTCTTGCATAGTCTTGGGTTGAATGAAATACACGGTAAATAATGATGGCACTCACGTTCTGAATACGATAAAGCATAAGATACTTTTTCACCGGAAAACAGCGGAGTTCTCTCTTTCTGAGCGAAGGGGTTACGCTAATTGCTCTTGCTTTTGGAAATAACTCAATGCTTTTGACTGCTTGCTCAAATGCCTCAAGATGTTCCCTCGCTGCTATTGGACTATCCAGTGTTTTGGCTATATAACGTATGATCTCTTTAGTATCCTCAAGAGCATGTTCTGTCCACAATACTTTATAAGCCATATGCTTTCCGCATCTCATCGAGGTCCGAGAACGTCTCGCTCAATACACCGTAAGAAACATCTCTGTCAGCTTCTGCCAACAAACGTTCCAAATGCTCTTGAGGCGTTTCTAATCTGTATGATTTAAACAGCTCCGCATCAATAGCCACAAACTGCTCATAACCGTTTTTGGTAACAATCACCGGTTCCCCTGCGGTAGCAACCTTTTTTGAAAATGCTACCGTATCTTTAATATCACTGATAGGCACACATGTAGGCATATATCCTCCCATAATATAATATATAATATTAGGATATATTGTACCATATTTACAGCTTATTCAACAATGACATAACCATAGATGAAATATTGTTTTGGGTCTTTATGAATCTTTTAACTTTAGAGATATCAAACAGTTCATATACACAGCGATCCTGAGTGAGGAGAGTTTTTGGGTAATCAGCGGGGTAAGGGGATAATGACGGTTAGGGTGAACAGGCCGTCTTGGGCGTCCCATACTACTTCTCCATTATATCTGCTTGCAACCATCTGGATACTTCTCAGACCGTAACCGTGGTTTTCTGTGTCTTCACGCTTTGTGGTTGCGAGACCGTCTTCGCAGCGCAAGAGCTCTCCTACATAGGGATTGGTGCAGCGTGTAACGCTCATTTGATGGATTTGTCTTACATCAAGTTCAATCTCGGGGTGTTCCTCAAGAAGAACTTTTGATGCTGCCTCAAGCGCATTATCAACGATGTTCCCAAATAGCGCGCAGAGGTCAAGGTCATTAACAAAACCAAGATGGGCCGCATCAACATAAAACACAGGCACAATATCCTTTTTGATACACGTATTGCGTTTCTCGGTCAGGAGAATATCGAGAACTTCGTTGCCTGTTTCTATACGAGTTTCCAAGGGTTCAAGTTCTTCCCGAACTCGTGTTGCATATGCTTTAAGGTTATCTGTTCTCTGGTCACCCGCGGTGATGGCATCAATTTCAGTAATGAAGTGCTTAAGGTCGTGGTATTGAGCACGAATCTGCGTCTCAGCTTCCTTTTGAGCAAGATACTGTGCGTGCTGTTCTCGCAACAATGCCTGCATGCGAAGAAGCTCGTTGTGCTCAGCTTGCGTTGTGAGACCGCTCGCAACAGCCACCAACGAGATGATGGTTGTAAGTCCAATAGCTAGTGTGACCTGCATCATTTCTTGATATATCTCATAGGTATTAAGCGCGTTATCAATCTCAAACTGCCTGATAAGCACATAGGGTATGAGAGGCAAAAGAGCCGTGACACATTGACCCCAGCTGAGCCGTGCAATTGACTCGCTATGGAGCCATTTACTTGCCACAACAAGGATAACCAAAGAGATGGCAAGAGAAAAAATGATCCAGCACAGGGTAATAGCAACAGAACCAAGCGGTGTAAAAAAGCCGGCCATAGGCTGCATAATAAGATCAACACACACCGTTTTACCTACGTCAATGGCAAGTTCAAACAAGCCTGAGAGTAAAAGCGCCTGTTGGCCGTTTGTGCGGCGCGCAATACGTAAATAGACAAAAAATGCCGCAATGCAAAGTACAAAATCAATGAACACATCCTGGCGCAGAATACGAATAACATGCCGCACTCCCAAGAGTGCAATATCGCAAACATGCATAGAAGGATTGCGATACTCAATACCACGAACAAAAAAGAACAGGACCGCGATCTCTGCCAAAGAAGCAAGCAGCCACACCGGATGAGTAAAATCAAGGAGAAGTACTGTGATCATACCAGACCTCCGATATAAGAAGAAAGAGCTTTAAAGAAGTCTTTGCGGCGGTGTTTGCTTAAGGGGAGACGCTCATTTGCAACCATGACCTCAGTTTGAGTCGCGCTTTCAATGCGGTCAAGATTGACAAGGTAGGCGTTGTGAATTCGATAGAATCCTTCCCCTGCAGCAAGCTCTATGGCTTTGAGGGTGTCTCCGCAGTCAAAGCTGCCTGAATCTGCATGGACCCTTGTATGTTTGCCAACCGTTTCGACATAGGTAATTGAGTGCGCATCCACATAGCGGGAATTTTTACCTTCTTTGAGCTGGAGTAACGCGCTGCGATGATGACGGGCTTTGTTTAATGCGCGCGTAATGATCCGATCGAGCATTCCATAAGAAACCGGCTTAATGAGAAATCCCATGGCGTCAACCTCGTAGCCCGCAGGGGCGAGCTGCGCAAGGTTGGTTAAGAAACACAGAGGTACATTTGGGTCACGCTGCCTAATACGGTGAGCACATTCAAGGCCGTTAAGACGGGGCATCTCGATATCGAGCAAAAAGAGGTCAACGTCAAAGGAACACGAATTCAGAAGCTCCTCACCGTTTTCAAAGCACACGTAATCACCGCGGATGCCATGACTTTTGTAATAGCGGTCTATCAACGCACAGACAGTAAGCCTGTCTTCTGCGTGATCCTCAGCAAGCACAATCCGGGTCATTTTACCTCCAAAACGCAGACGGTTACGCCGCGATGCCGGCCTGGTACAAACCATAGCCAAAAGGTACGGCTACACACAGGAAACCGTAGTGAACATTATAGTCGTGCAATACTGAATGGAGAAGCAGACTCATACCCAGTTATCATCAGGAGCCGCCCAACTGTCTCCAAAGACTTTACGTTTGCACGCACACGGTGTTAAGGTGTAACACAAGAGCGATTCTGCAGCTCTTGTCCATAATGTCACGAAGGGAGTTATCATGGAGAATGCAGTTTCAAGGCGTACGTTTGTTAAAGGTGCCGGTGTTGCAGCCGGTATGTCAGCCATCCTTCCCGCAACGGTATCTGCTATCGCAGATGAGGCACAGCCCGCTGCTGTTGAGCTCATTGACGCAGCATCTATTGCCGATGTGCGTGAGTACGACGTTGTTATTTGCGGATCAGGCGTTTGCGGCCTGAGCGCTGCATGTAAGGCTGCCGAGGAAGGCCTCAAGGTTGCCTGCATCGAGAAGCGTGACGAATCTTCTTCAGGCGGCTTTAACTATGGTTTTATTAACACCAAAGCTCTGACCGAGGCCGGTGCCGAGACCTATGACGAGGAGCAGTTCCTCTCGGACCTCATCGTTAAGAACGACGGTATGGGCAATCCCGAACTTTACCGCAACTTTATTAAGGCAAGCCCCGTTGTTGGCGACTGGCTGGTAGCTATGGCCGAGAAGTACGACAACCCCGTCATCCTTTCTCCGAGTGACAGCTCTTACCAGATTGCTGACCATTACAGCATGTATATCTCATATGCTGAAGAGAACGGTGCCGAGATTATCTACAATATGCCTGCTATCCAGCTCGCAATGGACGGCAACGTATGCACCGGCGTGATCGCCCATGATACCGTAAATGACGCAGATGTTTATTTTGTTGCCAAGAAGGGCGTTATTCTTGCAACAGGCGGTTATGTCGCCAACAATGATTATCTCCGCAGATTTATTCCATGGCTTGACCCTGATGCCATTGACCTTGACCTCCCCACCGCTCCCCTTGGCGCACTTGACGGCGACGCGATTACCATGTGTGAGCAATTTGGTCTTGCTATTGGCCCGGTACCTCATACCCCCGAGATTGGCTTCCTCGACGGCGTTGAGGGCATTCTCTTTGTTGACGGAGCTGGCGACCGCTTGCCTGACCACGCCGACATGCTGAACTTTGACGCCCGTACCCAGATTGTCATGAGGCGCCCTGGACACATGACCTTCTGCATCACTGACAGCAAGGAAGGATATCCCGAGGATATCGCTCCGGAAGACCCCAACATGGTTCTCGCAGATTATGACTCGTTTGAGGCTATGACAGCCGACTTTGGCTTTGACCCCGTACGCTTCACCAAAACCATTGCTGACTGGAACGCCATGTGCGATGCCGGCGTTGACGAGCTGTATGGCTTGGATGTCTCGCTTGCCATGAAGCTCGATACGCCTCCTTACCACTGCAAGCCAAGCCGCGGCGGCTGGGCAACCGTTATTGGCGGCCCGCTCGTAAACGGCAAGCTCCAGGTACTTGGCGCAGACCTTCTCCCTGTTCAGGGCCTCTATGCAGCCGGCAACAGCTCAAGCGGCTTCTTTGGCGTAAACTACCCCTACACCCTGAAGTTTGGCATCAACCTCGCCTACTGCGCAACCTCAGGCTACCTCGCCGCAAGCAACATTGCCAGCTTGTAGGATATTAACTGACAATAGTTCTGTTAAACGTAGCTTAGAATAGTGATGGGTCCCTGTTACTCCATAATGACAGGGACCCATATTCGTGTTTTATGACACCTGTTCCCGGCACTATATTACGCTTGCCGGTTAAGCTGCGAATCAATGCTGGTCTGATTCTTACCATACCTGCAGACAGCTTGCTTTTGATTGCTCGACGTACTTCTCGGCCAGATTTATCCAGCTTATACAGCGGTCGAGAATTACTGAATCTGATGTGATTACATTTTCTTTATCATATAGTTTCCGGTCAACATTTTTTAATATCCTGATGTCGAGATCCAGGGAATACGATTCTCCATGATCAGCAATCATTGTTTTTAAGCGACCGGAATTGGATACCGGCTCATCCAAAAGGAATGTAGCGCGTAAAACTCCCGCTGATTGCAACATGCTGAGGATGAGGTTAATTGCTTGGGACGTTTGTGGAATCATCCGGTACGTTCCCCTGAGAGCGGCAAGATCGCGAATACAACCGTCCATGCCTTTTAAAAGAAGGGAATCACTCAGCATAACTTCTGCGGTGATAATGGTATTAAAGCCGTCAATCCAAACTTCCCGTCCTGCCAACGCACCCATAGGAATCTGTTTGTATTCCCGGGAAGCAAGCTGCTCTTTTGTTGCCAGGCTGCGAATAATTGCCAGCCTTTGCCGTTCAGCCAACTGGAAATGATTCCCCACAAAAGTTGCCGCCTGCTCAAGGTCATACCCTTCATTGATAAGATAAAAGATATGCCGAGAAGCCCTTTGCAACACCTTAAGCGCCTCTGGAGAAAAGTACCTGTCATCCTTTGGCAGAAAACCCCGCTTAGCATTCATATCTGTCATCACCGCCTATAGAGGTGGCAAAAGTTGTCCCTGCCATCATATCACTATGAGTTCAGCCCAAACCGTTCTTTGAGACCTTTGGCTGCTTTAAAACGGTAGGCCTTCTCGTCATCGAGGCATTCGAGATAACCTCTTTCCACAAGGGTCATAAAATCCCGGCGTGCTGTAGGGTAGGTAATGCTGTTATGGGCGAGGTGGTAGCTGATACTGAACAATTCATCAGGATTACGCAAGGCTTTTCCCAAAATGCCGCGTTGGCGTGCATTCAAATACTCCTCACCTGCGAGCATAGAAAGCATATTTTGATCTCGCTCCTGCCATTGCTCTATTTCTGCCTTTAGCTCCTCGAGAGCTATTAAGGTTAGCTGCAGCCCAATCGTTGCCATGCTTGTCAGATCACCAGGACACATCTGCCGGAGTTGTACAAACTGCTCTTGGGTAAAAGACACACGGGGAGGCGCAATGATTCCCGCGTTCCACGCAAGCTTTGCTTTTGAAACCGGAAGCATTGACAACGTGGACTGACGCCGCGTGGCAACGGTTGCTCAAGGAATTCATCCCACGACATACAACGACGCGCATATTCGTGAATCAGATGTTGAAAATCAAGGTCATCAAACAACTGCAGTTCGTAAGACTCTTGGCTTGCTTGTGCGTTCATAGCAGCCTCCCCCAATAAAAAATATAAGCAGCTATATTAGCAGTTAACGCTTTCTGTCTAGTCAATTATTCTCGCATAGTCTTGGGTCAAATGAAATACACAGTAAACAATGATGGTACCTTCGTTCTGAATCCGATAGATATTGATTGCTATTATTGCAGCATATCCATGAATACTACGAGCTTACGATCTCATCAATAATACGAGCTACATGTATTTGTGCGGTGTCAAGACAAGGTAAAGGGCTCACTTTGTCATTCAGGAGCATGGGCAGCTCGGTGCATCCCAGGATAAGCGCTTGGGCGCCGTCTTCATCACGCATACGGGCAGCAATATCGCAAAAGGCATCGCGTGTCTCAGGGTTCACTATGCCCTGTTCAAGCTCGGTATAAATCTTCTCCTGCACAAAGTCTATCTCGTCATCATGAGGCAAAATGAGTTCAATGCCCGCTTGGGTAAACGGGTTTTCGAAGAAACCGCCACGCATGGTAAAGCCCGTGCCGAGAAGGGCTGCTTTGGTATAACCCAAAGCTTTGGCTGCCTCGGCAGTTGCGGTAACAATGCTGATGAGTGGGACGGAGCATAACGGCTCAATGCGACCAAAAACTACATGAGGAGTATTGGCGCTGATTGCCACAAAGTCAACCCCACTCGCAATAAGCCGCTCAATTGGCTTCATAAGCCAGGCAGCATAGGCGTCGAGATCACCTGATTCGAGAATATCAAAGTTCTCATAGACATCAACGCTGTCAATGATAAGCTCAGGAAATTGCTTTTGTCCCAGACGTTCTTGTACACCATATACAATGTCCCGGTAATAAGCGAGCGTTGATTCAGGACCGAGTCCGCCAACAAGTCCAAGCTTCTTCATGGGATAATCTCCTTTTAGCCGGTGACCTTCTCGCCGTTTACGATGACCACATTCATGGCTTCGACCACGACCTTCTCCCACACATGCTCAATAATGTAGGGCTCGCCGCTCAGGTATTCATCAAGGGTTTCCCGGCTGTCAAAATCCATGATCAAGACGGAACCTTTCATTTTGCCCTCATCATCAAGAAGCCCTCCGGCACAAATAATCTTACCGTTTACTTTGCCCATGTTCTCCAAATGGCGCGGACGCACTTCCATCCGCTTCTCAAGCATATTTTCTCCGTCATAAGCTGTGATTACAAACTGCATGGCGCGCCTCCCTGTACTCAATAAAGTCCTTTAATTCAACCTCGACAACGGTATGCTTCCATGATAACACTATGAATCATTGATGTTGAGATTGTTAACCATCTTCAATATATTATACTCATATATGCGTAATTATTATTATTATAGAAAGCTATTATCTATATATGAGTAATATTACTTTATTAGAGCCAATCAAATCTCCGGCCGGCGTAACACGCGAAATTGCACAGCGCGAGAAAACACGCAGGCGTAAGCTGGGCATCAACCAGAAAGAACTTGCTTCCTTGTCAGGAGTAAGTTTAGGTTCAATCAGACGGTTTGAACAGACCGGCTCAATCTCACTTGAATCACTGGTACGTTTAGCAAGAGTACTTGAGTGTGAAGATGAGCTGAGCACGATTTTTAGCAAGCCGGCATACCGTTCAATAGAAGAGGTCATTAATGAGCAGAAGAAAAACTCTTAGCACCTCTGAGACTCAAAAAACCAGTCTGTTACCACAAGTCACAAAACTTACGGTCTGGCATAACAGCACGCTTGTTGGTACCATGGCGTTAACTTCTCAAAAACTTGCCGCCTTTGAATATGATGCTACATGGTTACAGCAGGGATTTTCTATTAGTCCATTAAGTCTGCCTCTGCAAAATCGCGTCTTTATTCCAAAAGAAGAACCTTTTGATGGCCTGTTTGGCGTGTTCCAAGACAGCCTTCCGGATGGGTGGGGGGCTTTGCTTCTCGATCGCAAATTACGTGAAATGGGGATTGATCCCTCTTACGTGGGCCCCATGACTCGGCTGGCAATTGTAGGATCATCAGGAAGAGGGGCCCTAAAATATAAGCCCGAGATAGTTCTTGAAGGCACTGATTCATACAGCCCTGATCTGGATGTTCTTGCATCACTTTGCAATAACATTCTCAACAACTTGACCTCACAAGACCTGGATATAGCATATACATTTGGCGGTTCATCCGGCGGAGCGAGACCAAAAGCATATGTGAAGAATAACGAAGGTATTTGGCTTATTAAGTTTCCTTCAAGTTATGATATGCCTGATATTGGGCTCATTGAGTATCGGTACGCAGAATGTGCAAAATCCTGTGGCATCGATTTACCGCAAACCAAGCTGTTCCCATCAAAGCTGTGTAGCGGTTACTTTGGTACACAGCGCTTTGACCGGGACAAAAACGGAGCCGGAATTCATATGGTTAGCGCCTCAGGCATGCTCGAGGTTTCCCACAGACAACCGGTACTCGACTACAGGCATTTGTTCCAGCTGTGTAACAAGCTTTCTTTTGATACCGAGCAGCTTTTAAAGCTTTACCGTCTTATGTGTTTTAATGTTTTTGCTCATAATCAAGATGATCATTCAAACAATTTCTCCTGGCTATACAAGGACGGAACTTGGCAGCTTTCCCCTGCATATGACCTGACCTATAGCACCTCTTTTGGTAATGAGCACACGACAACCGTAAACGGCAAGGGAAATCCCACCTTGGATGACATACTGCTTTTTGCAGAAGAAATTGGCCTTCCCAAGCGTATCTCGGCCAAAATAGCTCATGAAACCCAAGCTGCCTGTCACAACCTGCTGCATGAGCTAAATCTACCCTGATGTATTTGTAACTCCACAATTGCATTTTTAGTTTGTAGTATTATCTCTATGAGTTCAAGTCAACCCGGAGGTTACGAGTATTTATGATTTACGTTGATAACGCAGCAACAACTGCTGTTCATATGAGTGTTTTGCAGGCAATGGAGCCTTACTTTACGCAGCTTTACGGGAATCCGAGTGCCCAGCATGCCGCCGGTCATGCCGCCCACGAGGGCATGCATAAAGCTCGTAACACCGTTGCCTCATGCCTGGGATGTACAGATCGTGAGATTATTTTTACCGCAAGCGGGAGCGAAGCAGATAACCAGGCTTTGAGAACAGCAGTTGCCTGGGGTAAAGCTCATGGACGCAACCATGTGGTCACCGTCGCAATTGAACATCCGGCGATTCTGCGAACGCTCGATGCGCTTCAAAAAGAAGAAGATATTGAGGTAAGCCGTGTGACTCCTACTCATGAGGGAGTTATCACACCCGAGGCAGTCGCAGAACTTCTCCGCCCCACCACCTGCCTCGTTAGTGTAATGACCTTGAACAACGAGGTAGGCACTCTACAGCCTGTTCATCTTATCTCAGAAAAGGCTCATAAAGCAGGAGCGCTGTTCCACACTGATGCTGTTCAGGCAATGGGGCATGTCCCATACACTATGGATGATTACGGTGCAGACATGCTGTCGCTTTCTGCTCACAAATTCCATGGCCCCAAAGGCATTGGAGCACTCATTTGCAGGGAGTCAGCTTTTAATCAAAAGCTTGAGCCGGTATCGTTGGTATACGGCGGCGGGCAGGAGCGCGGTCACCGTGCTGCTACAGAAAACATTCCGGGAATGGTTGGACTTGCAACCGCGCTCAAAGAAGCTACTGACTGCATACAGGAGTACCTGGCTCATGTCTACAAGCTGCGCACCCACCTTATGGAGGGACTTTTAGAAATCCCCGGGTCCCATCTTATGGGAGACCCCAACGCCCGGGTAGGCATTCTTAACATATGCTTTGAAGATGTAAACCGGGAAGCCCTCGTAACCCTTCTTGACCGAGAAGGAATCTGTGCATCGGCAGGCTCAGCCTGTGCCGCCGGAGCAGTCTCAATAAGCCCGGTATTGCGTGCAATGGGAGTCCCCCAAAACATAGCCGCAGGTGCATTACGCATATCGTTTAACCTGGATAATACTGATAATGAGATGAATACCGTAATCTCAGCGGTGCGCGATGTTGTAAAACATCTGCGCTCGGTACGTACCGAAGAGTAAAGATCAGTATCGATCCATTTTTCATGTAAGGAGTCATAATGCTTAATAAGATTTGCAGGAGTTTCTCGCTTTTTATGAACTGGTTTAACGGAATCTGTGCGCCGGTATGCGGCATATGGATGATGCTCAGTGCTTTGTTTGTGCTGCCCTTAAGTTGGAATGACTGGATGCCTTTATCGATTTATGACCCGTTCCCGTTCCACGACGTGTTTTTCACAAGCCATTTTTGGCCCGGGTTGGCTCTCCTTCTTGTTAATGGCGTTCCAAATCTTATTGCACTCGTCTTCCGTTTTAAGAAAAACATGCAAAGTTGGAAGCGCTGGTGCGCTATAGCCGGTCTTTTACTCATCATTTGGACAGTAACCGAGCTCATCCTGATTCCCAATGGAATATCTGTCTTTTACTTCATACTTGGCATCCTGCAGCTTGTAGCTGCAATCTATATGCTTCGCTCAAATACCGACAAAGAAGTCGTTGAATGAGCTTCTTTCTCTGAGTCACAAGGTTTGAATCACAAAAACTATCTCGTGCAGAGAATTTGTCAATTCATGACTACTCAAACGCATTTGAGTAGTCTGTCAAGAAGAACTAAAAGAACTTGCTGAGAAGAACCTGCAGGTCAGAGATGCGGGTTTCTCGGCATATCGAGTTGATTATTCAAAATTAGACAACTCAAATGCGTTTGAGTAGTCATGAATTGACAAATTCTCTGCACGAGATAGTTTTTTG
>JAFWFL010000032.1 GCA_017515595.1 Coriobacteriales bacterium | reverse complement strand
TTTTGCTTGCTGGCCACGTGTCAAAAACCTCCGTCCCCATTGGCACATGACAGAGAGCACGACCCCGTGTCATCCATGACCGATTATTCCTCGAGCACGCCTTTGAATTTGCCGTTGAGTGACATAATGCGGCGCAGTTTGGCGAGGGTTTTGCCCTCAATCTGACGAATACGTTCACGGGTGACGTTAAACTCGCGGCCCACTTCTTCGAGCGTGCGCGGGTGGCCGTCTTTTAAGCCAAAGCGGAGCTCAATGACTCTGCGGTCACGCTCTGCAAGCGTATCGAGCACCATGGAAATCTGTTCTTGCAGCATGGTAAAGCTTGCCGCATCAAGCGGAACTATCGCCTGCGAGTCTTCAATAAAATCTCCAAGCTGGGAGTCTTCTTCTTCGCCAATGGGCGTTTCTAATGAGACCGGTTCCTGAGAAATCTTCTGGATTTCGCATACACGCTCGGGTGTCATGTCCATCTCAACGGCGATTTCCTCGGGCGTGGGTTCACGGCCGTTTTCTTGCAGCAGCTTACGTTGTACGCGCATGAGTTTGTTGATGGTCTCAACCATATGAACCGGAATGCGGATAGTACGTGCCTGGTCTGCAATGGTACGGGTAATAGCTTGGCGAATCCACCAGGTAGCATAGGTAGAAAACTTAAAGCCTTTTTTGTAGTCGAACTTCTCGACAGCCCTGATGAGGCCCAGGTTGCCCTCCTGAATGAGGTCTAAAAAGAGCAGGCCTCTTCCCACATAGCGTTTTGCAATAGAGACAACCAAGCGCAGGTTGGCATTAATAAGGCGTTGTTTGGCTTCGAGACCAATTTGCTCGGTGCGGGTAAGCTCGCGCAGCTCAGAGCGGGGCAACGTGATGCCGTTGTCCTCTGCTTCATCAAGCTTTTGGGCGGCTTTTAGACCGTTTTCAATCTTTTTGGCAAGGTCTATCTCGTCCTCTGCACTTAAAAGGTCAACCTTGCCAATCTCTTTGAGATACATTCGCACGGGATCGCCAGTAAGCAGTGTAGGTGCCGGTACCTGGTCACGCCTAATGTTTGACTTGCGTCTTTTTTTGCTTGATGCTGCCGAGAGGGACTCGAGCTCCTCGTCTGCCATCGCAGCTTCTGAGGTATCAATCTCGTCTTCAAGCTGCTCCTCTGCGAGCTCCTTATCTGCATCTGTTGACAGGTCGTCATCAGATGCATGGATTTCTACCCCTGCTTTACGTACGGTTTCATAGATAATACCCAGGACATCTGCATCAATTTCGATGTCCACAAGTGCGAGCTGAATATCATCTTCAGTGATATAGCCTAGTGATCTTCCTTTTTCGATAAGCTTGTTTGCAATTCCCGCAAGTTCTGTAGAAAGTGAGATCTGCTGCGTATCTGTAGCCAACGCAAATCCTTTCTTCCGGGCGCGAAAAACTTAAGCCCATGCAACGCAAGAGCCTAAAATGGTAGCTGCTTTTTTACCCTGAACCTTCTAATATTAACACACTGCTACACAAGTATTTAAGTTACGACATATTTAATCCATATTGCGTAAGTAAAACAGCAGGGACTGGCAGGGTAATGTTTTGACTGTCCGGCTTTTATCTACACCCTTAGACAGCCTGCCTAATAATATTTAAGCGCTTTAGGTTTATGGTGCAAATTGGTTCTTTGTAATCTTCGGTAGTAATAACCTACTATAATAGTAGTATTATAAAAGATAATATTCAGCCATGAAGAGGAGAGAGATCATGGGAGTTGTAAAGGCTGTTTGTGTAAGTGAAGTAAAAGGTGTGCAAAAGCATGCGGTGAAAGAAATTACCCTTCTGGAAGACTGGGGTGTAAAAGACGACGCTCACGCCGGTGACTGGCATCGTCAGGTAAGTCTGCTTTCTGCCGAGAGCGCACAGGCCTTTATTGATGCCGGGGCTCCGGTAACCGACGGTTCATTTGGAGAGAATATTGTCATCAGCGGTTTTGACTTTAAACGTCTCCCGGTAGGTACCCAGTACCGTGTTGGTGACCAGGTTATTCTCGAGCAAACCCAAATTGGCAAGCACTGCCATGACCGTTGCGCCATTTACCATATCATGGGCGACTGCATTATGCCGCGCGAAGGCGTGTTTACCCGCGTTCTCAGAGGTGGAGTTGTCCGTCCCGGTGACCCGGTTATCATTGACTTTGTTCCCAACAAATTCCAGGAATTGGAAGCCGCAACAGAAATAGCCCAAAAGTGGCCCGAGGCCATGAAAGCAGAAGCAGAAGCTAAGCGCAGAGATGAAGCCGCCCTCGAGCGCAAACGTATCCAAGAAGAAACCAAGCGCGCAGCCGAGCACGCGAATTCCGCGGAATAAAAATCAATGGAGTATCTCAGTAAACACATGGGGTGCAAGTTGTGCCGGGTGCTAGCATGATCAAAGCATAAAGGATTTAAAATACCAGGCCTTTTGCCGAGAAACCCTTCGAATTCTGACCTGCCTCATGCTAGTACCCGTCATAACTTGCACCTCTACCAATCTCAAATTCTTGAGTCAGGTGGCTGCCTTCTTACATAGCATAACGGGTGTATATCTTTATCTGTTTTAATAGTTCTCTAAGATATAATCATGCCACTGCTGGTAGGAATTTGCATATATCAACAGGTCATATCTTGATTCTTCATGTCGCTGCATGTATGTCTCGTGCAGCGTATACTGTCCGCATCCGCTTTCTACGAGCGCCCGGGCAATTTCATTAAACTGACTTGCCGGAGCAAAAATACCATAAACGTTCATGACTGAATAAGAAACAAAATCGCCAAGACCGCCGGCAGCCACTGTGGCATAAATTAAAGCGATGACTTCAGTGTTTTTGCCGTCGTCAAGAATCATGCGTGCTTTGACAATCGCCTCGTCTGTGATTGTGCCGGCCATACCTACCTGCGCAAGTGCATCGGTCACCGCTGATACATAATCAACGTCCAGAATTTCTACGGAGAGAACGCGTGTCTCGTCTGGCATGGAGAGCTGGCCGTTTTGATCTGCAAGAGCGCTCAGCGCGGGAAGCAGTTCAATAAAGTTGGTAACGGTTCCGCTCTCCATAATAATGGGGACTCCGGCCAGTTGGGCAGCAAGGCTGGACCCGGGAATGTCCTGTGAGCCCCAATAGGTCATGCGGATTTCTGGATGATAGAAATCAAACGTATCTATGAGTGTTGTCTCACCCATTCCGCCATATTCAATAAACGCCCAGTCCTCGGGAACCTTGATAATGTATGACCATCCATCGGTTCTCTCAATGGTAGTAAAGCTGACGGTATTTGGGGTTGAAGCAGGCGGTGTATTTGCCGGGGCATCAATAACCTTCCAGGTCACACTTTTACCGCCCGAAACACCAGGGTTGATCTTAAATGAGCCAACAGCCTGACCAAGAGCATCGCCTATTACGAGAACATCATCCTCAACCATACTTGCGCCAAAATATACGCAGCCCTTGCCTTCAATAACACCTATTGCGCGTATCTCAAGAACATATTGTTTAATTTCAGAGTTGTAGTATGTCCATGAGACAGTTGGCAATGCCACGGGACCGGCATAAAGAATCTCATAAGGAGATGCGGTCATTTGCATAAAGGAGTCTTGATTGGACATCTGTGCACTAAAGAGGATTTCTTCAAAATATTGGTCAATGCTGGGATTTCCGTCCCAGTTGGCCATGTAGTTAACCGTGAAATTGCTGCCATGGCTGGTCTTTGTTTTTGCTACGGAGTTAAGAAGATAGAACGTTGTCCGGCCGGCGCCGTCATTGTATTCTTCAACACCAAACTTGTCGCTTTGGAATTTTACCGAGTAGCCCTGTACGTTGTTCACATACGTGTTGTCCTGTTCAGGGGTTGTTGTGGTTCCGCCCTGGGTAAAACCGGCCCCACTCAAACCGCCCCTTGTCAGTGCAAAAGATATTGTAGGAGATAGGAGCGTAATTCCAACAGCGAGTATGAGCGCCATGCCCAAGACCGCAACGGTAAGGCAAACTGGTGTAGCAGCGCTCTTTACGGACAGTCTTTGTGAAATGCCTTGAGCAGCCATGATACTTCCTCCCTAGACTCCTGTACTGAATAGCAGCTGCACGTATTTTACCTGAAAACATATGAATATTCTACTAAGAAGTGGTATACTGTGCTTACCTATAGCCAGCCAGAGCTTTTGGCAAGTTTTGGCGCGAGAGAGGATTTGGTGCATGAAGAACTAGCGATGCTTATATCACCTATCATGAAGTTAAGACGCCTTGGGCTACACCTTCATGGGTGCTGCATCGCATGTTTATGTACCTTATGAGAGTATAATTCTGATACGATATAATTCTATATGCGGTGCTGCATCCAGGAGCCTTTGGCGAGTATCGGAGGCGCGTATGCAATTAAACCTCATAGACATAACATATACCTACCCGGGTGCCACAGATCCTGCGCTTCGCAATATAAGCGCGACGTTTGCGCAGGGATGGACCGGTATTGTGGGCGACAACGGCAGCGGCAAAACAACGCTCGCGCGAGTTGCCGGCGGAGCTCTGAGCCCTGATGCCGGCACAGTGGTACCGGCTCTTGTCGCATACTATTGTGCACAGGATGCAACGGAGGCACCTGCTAACCTTGATGAATTCGCTTGTTCGTATGACGGTACAGCGACAAAACTTCGCAACATACTCCAGCTGGCCGATGACTGGTCCTGGAGGTACGGGACACTCTCGGGCGGGCAACAAAAGCGCTTGCAGGTAGCTTGTGCTTTGTGGTCGCAACCTGATGTGCTGATCATGGACGAGCCAACCAATCATGTTGACCATTCAACCCGTATGGTTATCTTCAATGCATTGGCTGCGTTCAGAGGAATTGGATTATTGATTTCGCATGATCGCGAGCTTCTCGACCACCTCTGCACACAGTGTCTGTTTGTTTCGAACGGGAGGGTCACGATGCGTCCGGGAGGCTATTCTCAGGCATCAGGGCAAGCCCTTCTCGAACGGGAGAGTACCATTAAAGCTCGCAATGATATAAGAAAGGAGAAAAAACGCATCGAGAAAGAAGCGCAGCGGCGGCGTGAGGAAGCGTCAAGGACTGACGCCCGCCGGAGCGGTAGAAACATTGATAAACATGATAATGACGCCCGGGCAAAAAAGAGAATCTATGTAGTTTCGGGACAGGATGGCAAAGCAGCTAAGCTGTCGTCGAATATGGAAGGCCGGCTTTCTGGCATTGACAGTAAACTTGATGCAACCAGGGTCGAGAAGCGCTATGAAGCCAATATTTGGCTCGATATTTTCCCGAGTAAGCGAAACGTCCTGGTACGTATATCTGAGGCTCGTTTTGCTTTGGGGGAGGATACCGTATTGCATACGCCGGCGCTTTATATTGCGAATACAGATCACATAGCTTTGGTGGGTGACAACGGCTGTGGCAAAACGACGCTCGTGCAGCACATAGTGAAGCTCATACCGGGACAAACAAGGATGGTCTATATACCTCAAGAGCCCACTGAGGAGCAGAAAGCTGCGGCGATGACTGCCTTAAAAGAGCTGTCGAGCGATGACCGCGGGCGGGTGCTCTCAATTGTGGCTCAGCTGAACTCAATCCCTGATCGCATTCTTGAGGGAACAACCATAAGTCCCGGCGAGATGCGAAAACTCATGCTCGCGCTTGGTATTCTCAAGAGCCCCGAGCTCATTATTATGGACGAGCCAACCAACCACCTCGACCTCTGCTCAATCGAAGCCCTCGAGCGCCTGCTTGCAGACTATCCCGGCGCTCTGCTTCTGGTTTCGCATGATATCGCGCTCGTACAATCCACAACCTCTGTAGTATGGTCAATCACCCGTAAAGAAAACACCCTCGAGCTGCAAGTTCGGTAATGTAAAAAAAGCAGTGCAAACGCTCGAGTTTGAGCCAGCGGGTTGTGCAAACGCTCGAGTTTGAGCCAAGGCGCCTCTCCTAAACGTAGATCTCAGCCAGACTGCTCGATCCCGGTTTGGGCCCGGATTATATGAGACCTTGCTGGTAAGGTTTGTTGCAGCGGGGGTTGCTCAGGGAGCATTGTTTTCTGCAAAGTGTACAGATGCCCCAGTTGTATGATGTTTCTACAACAGGTTCTTCGTAGCTGTACCAGCTTTCTGGTTCCGGAGTTACCTCGTAGGTGTAATCCTCGTAGACAACCGGAGGCTCTTCATAAACAATCTCCTGTGTGTACTGTTCTTCGGCATAGCTTTCTTCGGCATATTCTGCATAATAGTCGATACTGATGTTATCTTCTGCCGGTATATCACCGTTCGAAGAATTACGCCCGTGCTTACGAGAGGATTCTTGGTCTGCAGCAACCGGCTCAGCCTCAGATTCCTGATCAGGCGATTGAATCGGAATGTTCTGGCCGTTATCTATTGTGTCAGTGATAGTCGGCCTTATTTGCAGCGTCTCTTGCGCTTCTGATGTTGTGATATTTTGCAAAGGGCTGTACGACGACGCAATAGATTGAACGGGAGGGTTCCTGAGTACATCTTGAATTGCAATAACACCCAGCGAAACTGCAGCCAGTGAAGCAGCCGAATGGATGCTTGCGCCAATGACTTCCCGGCGTGACGGGTTATACGGTATTTTTAGGATTGATGAAAGGAATACCCAGTGAAGCGTCAGATGAACAGCAACTACCGCACAAAGTGCGTACGATGAAATAGCGTGAATGGCTTCCCAAACCTCGTACGTGCCCCATGTCCAGTCAAGACCCGCCTGGAACAAAAGATCACTGATGGCGATTGAGCTGATTCCCAGCACCAGTGCCGAGATAGCAAGCAAGCTGTTCATGATCGCAAATCTTTTCCTGCGTCCCTTAAGCCTGCCGTGAAGTGCGGCATCTGTTGTTCCCTTGATCCATGTGGCCTGGAGAACAAGATGCGCAGCAATGGTAAAGAAGAACACAATGCCCATGATCTCATGGAGGTATTCACCGGTAAACTGTATGGCCATCTCAAATATAATCAGTACGGTAAGCAACACATCAATAAGTATACGTGCCGTTCGTTTTTTCATAAGCCCCTCCCTCTTGGCTCTCTCGTGAGAAGTTAAGCAGTTCCACTGCATAACCAGTTCCAACAGGCTATTGCCGAGAAACCCGCCCTCCTCTGCGCGGTACGTAGTGATGAGAATATCCGGGGAAGCTGAACCAACCCTTAAAACACAAGAATCCTACATTTACATCCGAGAAGTTATGTGCTAGCATACGCACCCCAATTCAATATTGATTTCAAAGCCGATGCTTTGAGAGACAAAAGCGAGCAGATTCCGTGGGTGGAGTCTGTCCGAATTTCTCTCAGGGCATCGGCTTTTTGCTGTGCCGATTGTTCCTTGATAACCGAATGCGCAAATGCAGAGGGGCGGCCAGCCGGTGAAGCCATGCGATGATATGAGCGGGCCAAGGAACGAGCCTCTCTGCAGATTGCGACATAGAAGTCTTTTATCAAGCTTTTTGAATTAAATAAAACTACATAGAGAAACGAGGCACAGAATATGACAAACAGTATCGAGTTGAAGTGCACAGGTCTTGTTCATGCGGCAGCTTTGTCAGTTGAGCCCGGCAGAGCTTATTACGCACTTGCGAAGAAAGTGCCGGAGGTGTGCGAGAGATTTCTCCGCTCCGCAGCTTTGCTCCAAAAAGGAGCATTTCTTGGATGGCAAATTGGCGTTGATGCTCATGAGAATTTCTCGGGCTGTGTGTTCTCGAGTCCCGGTGCTCAGGTAACAGCTGATGATTTTAACTGGATATTTCGCCATTGTGTTATGGCTTCTCAAGCATCGCCCGCTCTGACGGACGGTTTGTTTAATAACAACCGGAAGGTGTATATGCTGGTTCCTATGCAGGCACTTGAATATGAAGTCGATGTTCCCGAGAGGCAAGCAAAATCATTCATATTTGAGGACTATGACGATGTCCCGCCAGGTGATTGCATTGATGATATGTTCGATGTACTTACCAAAGCAGGTGCAATTATCCGCGTGACCGCAGGCCCTGCTGCCGAGAAGAACTCGGGTCATGGTATGGTATTTGTAAGCCTGCCGGGTGAAATGACGCTGCGGATGCGCAGTATGCTTGCGTTTGTTTTCCCGCATATGGAAGCCTGCGAGATAAACGGGTTGCCCAATTATGACGACAAAACTCTATGTCTCCCGGATGAGTGTTTTCTCAATGGCATGACAAAACTCTTTCATGTATTTATATGCCAGGCTAAAAATGATAGTCCCTCATATGAGTCGGATTCTGAAGAAATATCAGAAGATTTTGACCTTGATATCGACGGTATTGAATATAAGTTCACCGAGGCCAAGGAAGAAACAGATACCTATACCTCTATTGACGATTTGGACCTAAGCATCAGGTCATACAATTGTCTTACGCGGGCCGGTATAACGAGCGTTGAGAAACTCAGGACATTGAGCGACGACGATCTATTAAACATTCGCAATTTTGGAATGAAAAGCCGGGACGAGGTGAGACAAAAGCTTTCAGAGTTTAAGAATTATGTAAAGCTGGTCCCACAACAGGTGATTGACTACATGGCTCAGCTTGATGAACTGGTTGGGCTGGAAGACGTTAAGGCGCAAGTCAAGAAAATTGTGGCTTACGCAAAGATGAAGAAGGATATGGCAGCCAGGGGTGATGATAGCCTTACTATTGCTCTCAACATGGAGTTTGTGGGCAATCCCGGTACTGCCAAAACAACAGTTGCCCGTATTATCGCCGGTATCTTTAACCAAATTGGACTCTTGCCCAGCAATGAGCTCATTGAGGTAGGCCGGGCAGATTTGGTTGCGAAGTACGAAGGCCAGACTGCTGACAGAGTAAAGCATGTATTTGAATGGGCAAAAGGCAAAGTACTCTTTATTGATGAGGCATATTCTCTTGTTGAGAATTGGGAAGGGGAATTTGGCGACGAAGCAATTAACACTATTGTTCAGGAGATGGAGAACAACCGCGAACACACAGTTGTTATTTTTGCAGGTTATCCTAACAAAATGGAAGAGTTCCTCACGAGAAACCCCGGCCTCAGGTCGCGCGTTCCGTTTTGTATACCATTCAAAGATTACTCCGCCCAAGAAATGGTGCAAATCGCCAAGTCAGAAGCCAAAAAGAAGGGCTTTTCCATCAGCTCGGAAGCACGTGAAAGCATCATGACAGCCTGTCAGGCAGCCGCAAATAATCCCAACATGGGCAACGGACGCTTCTGCAGAAACCTCGTAGAAAGCGCAATCCTCAACTACGCTCTCAGGATCTATGGAGACACCGACGAAGCTGTAAACAGCGATTTCTGCCTCTCCGCTAAAGATTTTGCCTTCCCCGACACCCTGCAACAACCGCAAAAACAAGTTCCCATTGGCTTTAGAGCATAATATCCAATTAGTACTTGACTACCGGATAACAAAAGAGTAGAACAGGCATCGTACCTAAGCGGTACAGGTTGTTTTGTCTGGGTACCTTGAACGGGTTGTTTTGGCGAAAGGAGCAATCATGGGTACGAAAAAAGGCATTACAAGGCGCAATTTTATTGCGGGCGCAAGCGCTACTATGTTAGCGGCAGGAGCAGCTTCGACTGCATTTGCAGACGGCGCTGATGAAGAGGAAGTTGCTTACACCATTACCCAAACATTTGATGCCGATATTGCCGTATGCGGCACAGGTGTCTCGGGTATGGCAGCAGCCTTAAGCGCGGCCGAGAATGGCGCGAAGGTTATTGTAGTCGAGAAGCTCACAGAAGAGGGTGTTGGCGGATCATCCAACGGCACCTCAGGCCTTTGGGGTATCGATAAATCCCTTGTGGGCACCTCAGAGCGTTTTATGGGTGTTGACGAGTTCTTTGCCCGTGCCTATGAGTATCAGGAGTACGCGAGCAGCGCCGCTGTAACCCGCAAGTTCCTCGAAGAGTCGGGAGACACATTCTACTGGCTCCGCGACGACATTGGTGTTGAGTTCCTCGATTTTGGCATGGCCGGTTATGCCCACATTTATGCCGGCGGCGACGAGAATATGAGAAACTGCGGCCGCGGCGCGATTAAAACTGAGTACGCCGTTGCAAAAGAGCGCGGTATCGAGTTCATCTTTGAAGCTCCCGCCAAGAAGGTTCTCATAGAAGACGGCAAGGTTGTTGGCCTTATTGCCGCAGAGGATCCCGCCAATGCAGTACAGATCAACTGCAAGGCAGTTATTATTGCGACCGGCGGTTATACCGCAAGCCGCAAGGTGTTCAACATGTTTACTCATGTAAATTATGACCTTATTGCTGACGCCGGCGTGCCCGGCCGTGACGGTGACGGTATCTTGATGGGTATTGACGCCGGAGCCGCGTTGCACCTGCCGAGCGCCGTTAACTACGCTGCTCCTACCATGCGCGGAGAACCCGAGGAGGGCGTGCCCCACACCATCACCTGCAACCAGTTCCCCTGCATCTGGGTTAACGAAGCCGGTATACGTTTTACAAACGAGGAGAAGGTTCAGGACTGGACCAAGAGCGGCAATGCCCTTGCCAACGAGCACCAGCCCTTCTCGATTGTCGATACCGCATTCTTTGAGCACATCATGGAAGACGGTCTCTGGAGCGGCGCAACCGGCATTGGCACAGAGGCGCTGAAGGTTGGTGTGCCCAAGCCCAACGTCTATGAAGAGTGCGAGATGGAGCGCAAGCTCAATGAGGACGACCCGGTAGCCTTTAAGGCCGACACCATAGAAGAACTTGCCGAGAAGTGCGGCATTGACCCGGTTGGCCTTGTGGAGACCATCGAGCGTTACAACAAGGCCTGCGAAGAGGGTAAAGATCCCTATGGCAAGTCACCCGAGTACCTGTATCCCATCAGCAAACCGCCATTCTATGCCTTCAAGATGCAGATTCTTGTAATGGGTACCTGCGGTGGTATTAAGATTGATGATCGTATGCGCGCTCTTTCAGCCGAGAATAACCATGTTATCCCCGGTTTGTATGTGGTAGGCAGCGATGCAGGCGGATTCTTTGGTTACTACTACGACTACGCTCTTGCTCCCGGAAGCATGAACGGCTGGTGCGTAACAAGCGGCCGCCTTGCCGGTGCCGACGCTGCAGCCTATGTACAGGCATAATCCTCAATAATCAGTAATCTATCTTCATGATTCAACAGAGCCGGATGTTTTGCGTCCGGCTCTGTTGACTTACCGGGCGCCAAAGCCTCCGCCGCCAAAGCTGCTGCCTCCAAAGCTGCTGCCGTGACCGCCTCCGCCAAAGCCGCCTGAGCTGCCGCTCTCTGATGAATCGCGGGAAGAGGCGATGTCATGGGTACTTGATGAGGATGAGTATGAAGACGTGGGCCGTGAAGCATGATCAATCTGCGATGCGAAGAATGAAGCTGCAATACCTGCTGTTGTTGAGGGGCTGCACCAGGTATACATGTTACTGAACTCGAGATTCGCAAGCACTTGGGGAGCGGCAATTTGGAGCTGCTCAATCACGCGCTCTGATACACCCAGCACCGTTGCCATAACCAGGAGCCTGTTCCAGAGTATGACATCAGTGGGAATAGCTTCTTTAAGATTGGTAAAATCGCAGAGCCATTTGCGCAGCGCTTTTGTTTTCGCAAGTATTTCCCGTGCTTCATCGGAGCGCCTGTGCTTGGGAGAGTCCATGAAAAAGCCCAGGATCATGACTATAAGTCCGGAAATAAACACCATTAAACTCGGTATGAGCGGCAAAATTTCTATGGAGAGCATGAGCAAGAAGAAGCTGATCACTACCGTCACAGCGCCAATTTTCTTCATGCGGTCACCCCAGTCAAGGGCTTCCCGGTTATAAAACTTGCGGCTCCAGATTGTTTGGTTTATTGCCGAGCTCCAGCTGGAATAGTAACTTGAGAATTCAGAATAATAATCGCCTGAACATGATTTGACTTCAGAGAAGCAGATCGAATTCTCTGTAAGAAGATTCGCAACCGGAGAAGCCCCTGTATTCGCATACTGTACGCTGTCAACCAGCACGCCACCGTAACCGTTCCCGCCTTTGCGGCCCTTTGGAATGGTTTTGAACAGCATCTGAGCTGCGGGAAGATCAATGCCGTCGGTAAGCTTTTTATACTTTTCCTCATTGAGCGTTAGCATGTAGTCGTCTTTTGTGACTATTTTGCCGGTCGAAAGCTTTTGGTCAACGCGCACCTTGTCAATGCGCATGACGCCATCGCTTGTGAGCTTCATAAGTGTTGCCGAGAGATCCTCGTGACTTGTTTTGCCGCGCCAAAGCGTGCCAATAACCGCCGGATGATCATCGCTTGGAACATCGCGCCAGTATTTATCTCTGAACTGCCGTTTACCTCTTCTACAATACTTGAAGTAGCGAGAGAGCAAAAATCCCAGGCCACCAATGGAGACCACGCTTGCTACCGCAGGGTATCCGTAATTAATACCGCCCTCAATCATTCGTGCCCGGGCGCGTTCGTCATTGGCTGCTTTTGCGATATCCCTGCCCATGGTCATGATTTCTTCGAGCCGGGGTTCCTCAGAGGGGGTAACCTCATTCAGCCACTCAACAGGGAACGCACTTAATACCGAAAGGTATTGGCCCGGTTCAACCTCCGGGCAAACCAGATGGATATCGCCGTCTTCGTCCTGTTCAAGATAGCCGGTCAAAGGACCGTCAGCCCAGGCACGCACATTCTCGCCGAGAGTTATGGCCTCGCTTTCCGGAACGGGGAGCTTGATCCAAATCTCAACATCCTCGGTTGGCACGCTTGTCTTGGGACCAATTGCCTGCCAGTTAAGCTCGGCCGTGTCGCTCCATGCTTTTAAAGCGCCTTTGACCCGGTATTGTATGCCAAAGGTTACCGTCTCATCAGCTTTTACAAAATTAGCGCTTACCCTGATTTCTCCTGAATCCATTCTGAGCATAGACCAGGTACCTGGGTCTTCTGAGGTATCAAAAGGATAATCTACCGAGATATGACCGTTGTCATCAACTTCGCATACCCGCACTACCTCGAGCCCTGCGCTGTTGTTCTCGGGAATAAACCAGTCAACAGCATGAAACTCTCCCTTAAACTCAAGCGTGCGCAACTCGGTAATAACAAAAGTCCCGTCTGTTTTACCTTCACCAAGAATATGTACCTGCGTTACCGCATAAGAACGGGCATACGCAGTGGAGGGTAAAACAGCAAATACCAAGAACAAGCAAGTTGCCATGAACGTGAGAACCAAAGATATTCTCCGCCAAGCCAAATTCATGGACAACTCCTCTCATGCGAACCGGAT